>VXNJ01000018.1 GCA_009840625.1 Chloroflexota bacterium
GCCCAATTGGCACCTGCGCCCGCACCGGAGCCCGCTCCGGTCCCGCCTGCCGACCCCTCGCCGGCCCCGTATGTCGCACTTCGCGAGGCCGCCGAATTCCCGGTGGGCGTGTCCCTGAAAGCGGCCCAGCTTCAATCCGAACTCTTCCGGGAGGTAGCCGGATCGGTCTTCAGCAGCATCACCGCCGGATACGAGATGAAGATGCGGCACGTGGCCCCAGGTCCCGATGCCTACCGCTGGCACAACGTGGACGCACTGGTCAAGTTCGCCGAAGCCAACCAAATGCAGGTGCACGGGCACACCCTCGTCTGGCACCAATCGACTCCCCGCTGGCTGGAGGAGTTTGCAGGCAGCGACGAAGAATTCGAGGACGCGGTGCGCGAGTACATCGCCGCGATGGTCGGTCGGTACAAGGGCCGGGTGACCAGCTGGGACGTGGTCAACGAAGCCCTTGATCCCAGATCCGGCCGCCTCCGCGACACGGTGTTTCGGCGCCGCATGGGTGACGACTACGTGGCGCGCTTGTTCCAGTACGCGCACGAGGCCGATCCGGACGCATTGCTCTTCTACAACGAATTCGGCACCACCTGGGACGGCGCCAAGCGGGCCGCGATGCTTGCGATGGTCGATGATTTCCAGCGGCGCGGGATCCCGATCGACGGGGTCGGCCTGCAAATGCACGTGACCTACTCGTTTCCCGATATCGGGCAGATCAAAGCGGTGATGCATGAATTGGTTAGCCGCGGTCTGCTGGTACACGTGTCCGAGTTGGACGTTCGGGTCAATCCCGACGGCGATCAGACCGAACTCACCCGATCCCGCAGCGTGGATCAGTTCCTGAGAGTCAGGGCAATAGTGGCGGCGTTCGTCGCCTTGCCGCCCGAAAACCGGTATGCGATCACGGTCTGGGGGCTGCGCGACGGCGAAAGCTGGTTGATCGATCGCTGGGGCAATCCGGAATGGCCGTTGCTGTTTGACGACTACCTGGATCCCAAGCCGGCTTACTTTGGATTCCTCGAGGGACTGGGAGTCAAATGACGAACGGATCGCCCGCTAGGTCGGGCCCGTCGCACCCGGTTCGGCGTAGTAGATTTGGGGCCGGACGATCAATCGGAGATGGTTTGCAGGTGCACGACGAAGTCAGGATCAAGGACGTGGTTCGCGAGGCGTACGGCGAGCTGGCGCGCCGCTCCGGATCCGAAGCGGCAGGGTGCTGCGGCCCCGATTCATGTTGCGAACCCGGTCAGCCGGAGCTTTACTGCGGCGGTGAAGCCGAGGGGGTTCCGGACGGCGCGCGGGCCGCCTCGGCGGGTTGCGGAAACCCGCACGCGATCGACACGCTGCGTCCCGGCGAAACGGTGGTCGACTTCGGCAGCGGCGGCGGGATCGACTGCTTCATCGCGGCCCGCGCGGTAGGCCCGCGCGGCCGGGTCATCGGCATCGACATGACCCCGGACATGATCGATCTGGCCCGTCAGGGCGCGCGGGAAGCCGGGCTTGAGAACGTCGAATTCCAACTCGCCGAGATGGAGGCCACGCCGCTGGCCGACGATTCGGTGGACGCGATCATCACCAACTGCGTGATCAACCTGGCGCCGGACAAGGACCGGGTGTTCGCCGAGGCCCACCGGATCCTCAAGACCGGCGGTCGGCTGATGATTTCGGACCTGGTCCGCTCACCGGATGCCGAGCCCGACGGCGGGGAGGCGATGGAGGACTGGGTGGCCTGCCTAGGGGGCACCGAACCGCGCGACGTTTACCTGGACCGGATCCGCGGCGCCGGGTTCGGGCGGGTCGAATTGGTGTCTTCGGTTCCCTGGCGCCGCCAGCGCTGGCAGGGGGCGATCGAGAGCGCTAACATCGTCGCCACCAAGACCGTCTAGCGCCGGGCGGGGTAGATTCCCGCCGAGTCGGCTCACTTGCCGATGCAAAACTTGGTAAAGATCGCGCTCAGAAGGTCTTCGGTTGCATCCTCGCCGGTAATCAGGCCCAGCTCTGAAATAGCCCCGGCCAAACCGATGCAGATGAAGTCGGCCGGCAACCCGTCGCGCAGGGCGCGCTCGGATCCCGCAAGCTCGGTTTCGGCCTGGCGCAGTCCGCGAATGTGACGCCGGTTCGTGGTTTGCGGTAGGTCGGTGGCGCGCAGACCGCCGGTCTCCAGCAGGTCGGATAGCTCTTCCTGCAGCCGATCGACGCCGTCGCCGCGCAGGGCCGAGAACGGAACCTGCCGCGCGATTCCGATCCGCTCCAGCTCGGCGTCCCCCACGACCGTACCCAGGTCCGACTTGTTCAAAAGCACGATCGCCGGCAACCCCACCCGGGCGATCAGGGCGGCGGTCTGGTAGTCAGCTTCCGCAAGCGGCCGGGACCCGTCGACCAGATGCAGGGCCAGGTCGGCCTCCCCCAGGGCGCGCTCGGTTCGAACGATTCCTTCGGACTCGATTCTGCCGGCCCCGGACCGGATCCCGGCGGTGTCGGAAAGCACTACCGTCAGCCCGTCCACGCTGAGCGATTCCTCCAGGACGTCGCGGGTCGTCCCGGCCTCTTCGGTCACGATCGCCCGATCTCGGCCCAGCAGCAGGTTCATCGTGGAAGACTTGCCGGCGTTGGGGGCGCCCACGAGCGTGATTCGCACCCCGGTGCGCAGCAGCTGGCCGGTTTCCGACCCCTTCAGCGCCGCGGCGACCCGGATCTGAGCCGACTCCAGCACCGCGCCGATCTGATCGCGCGGCATCGGCGGGACGTCATCTTCGGCGAAGTCGATTTCGGCCTCCAGCTGGGCGCGCAATCCGATCAGCCGTTCCCGGATCGCCCGAACGGATTCCGACAGCGACCCACCCAGCTGGGCGCGCGCCGACTTGAGTGACAGATCGTTAGGCGCCGCGACCATATCGGCGACCGCTTCGGCGCGGGCCAGGTCGATGCGGCCGCTCAAGAAAGCGCGGAGCGTGAATTCGCCGGGTTCGGCCAACCGGCAGCCCTCCCGCAGCAGCGCCGCGAGGCACGTCGCGGCGGCCACGCTCCCGCCGTGGCAGGAGATTTCGACCAGGTCCTGGCGGGTGTAGGAGCTGGGCCCGCGGAAAAAAGTCAGTAGGGCCTCGTCGAACGCGATCCCGTCGCGGGGATCGGTCAGGCTGCCGAGGGTGACGTGGCGGTGAGCGACCCGTTCACCGGGTCGGGGGCTGAAAACCTTCAGCGCCGCCGCAACCGCGTCGGGACCGGATGCGCGAACGACCGCGATCGCGCCCGGACCGGGGGCGGTGGCCAGCGCCGCGATCGTGTCGCCGGTATCCAGCAACACCCGCGCCGACCTTGATTACTTGGGGCGGTAGGCGGCCGATGGAATCCGGGCGTTTTCGCCGCGGGCCGCCGCCAGCGCCCGGTCACGCTCCCAGCGCAATACCCACTTGGGGGTGTGGACTCCGATGTGTTCCCAGGGGAGCAGCTCGTCGTCGTCGCGCTCGCGTAGGACGTACCAATCGACGTCTATTCCGGCCTCGGCGCAGCCGCGATTCCAGGTCTCGGGATCAAAGTGCTCGTCCCAGGCATCGAGCCGCGCGCCCAGCCGCCAGGCGTTCTCGATCGCCGCCCCAACCCGGCGGTCGCCGAGCGAAAGGAGGGCTTCAATGACCGAATTCAACGGGTTGTTCCAGTTGAACTTGATCGCCCGGTCGGTCAGCTGCGATCGCAGGAAGGCCTGCTTTTCCTCGATTTGCGCAACGTCCGCCTGGGCGAACCACTGGAAAGGCGTATGCGCCTTGGGCACGAAGGTGGAAACCCCAACCCGCACCCGGGCCCGGCCGCCCACGTGGCGGCGGCCGATATCGAGCGTCTTGCGCGCCAAGCGCGCGATCCCGGCCACGTCGGCCTGTTCCTCGGTCGGCAAGCCAATCATGAAATAGAGCTTGACGGTGTGGAATCCCTGGGCGAACGCGACCGCGACGGTGTCGAGCAGCTCACGGTCGGGAATCTCCTTGCGGATCACCTCGCGCATTCGGTCGCTGGCCGCCTCCGGCGCGAACGTGATCGAGCGGCGCCGGCCGCTGCCCTCCGGCCGCAGGGCCTGGGCAATGTCGATGTTGAACGGCTCCACCCGGGTGGAGGGAATGTTGATGTCGAGGCCCTGGTCGTCAAGCTCTTCGCGCAGGTCGCGGATGAGGGTCTGGATGTCCCGGTAGTCGACCGCGTTGAGCGAGAGGAGCGTCAGGTCGCGATGGCCGGTGGACTCGATTACCGCCCGCGCCGCCTCGCGGATTTTCTCGGGTCGGCGGGTGCGCAGCGGCCGGTCTATGAAGCCGGCCTGGCAGAAGCGGCAGCCGCGCGCGCAGCCGCGGTGGATCTCGATCGAAGCCCGGTCGAATACCGTCTTGCCGTGCGCGACCACCGGACGGGTCGGACCGATGTAGTCGTTGATGTCCACGTAAGCGCGCTCGACCTGGGCCGGGGCGGCCGGATTGTTGGGCGTTACCGCGCCCAGGCTCCCGTCGTCCCGATACGAAACGTCGTAGAACGCCGGGACGTAGACCCCCGGCAGTCCGGCCGCGCGCTCCAGGAAACGTCTCCGCCAATTCCGCGGATCGGCGCGCTTGGCCGCGCCCTGCAGTTCCACGATCCGGGGCAAGAGTTCCTCGCCGTCGCCAATGACCGCCAGGTCCAAGAAATCGGCCAGCGGCTCGGGGTTGACCAGCGAGGCCCCGCCGCCGATAACGATCGGGTCCCGTTCGCCGCGGCCGGCGGCGCGCAGGGGGATCCCGCCAAGATCGAGCATCTCCAGCATGCCGGTGACGCCGAGCTCGTAGGGCAGCGAAAAACCGACCATGTCGAATGCCGCCAGCGGGCGGCGCGTTTCCAGGCCAAAAAGCGGGACGCCGCGCTCGCGGAGCCGGCCGGCCATGTCCGGCCAGGGACAGAAGGCGCGGTCGCAGAGCATGTCCTCACGACCGTTGACCAGCTCGTAGAGGATCTGGATGCCGAGGTTGGACATGCCGATCTGGTAGACGTCGGGAAAAGCCAGGCAGATCCTTGCCGGAGCCGAATCCCAGTCGCGGTTGCGGCTGTTCCATTCCCCGCCGACGTAATGGACCGGATTCTGGATTCCGTCCAGCAGGGCCTCTACATCTATTGCCGGGACAGACATCGCCTTGGTCAGTTCGGAACTTTGATTCGAGGAGGCGTATGTCGGCGGTCCGGCCGCCGGCGCCCCCGCCAATGGTATTGGGCAAAAGCGGTGGATACAACCGGATCGGATCAATGAGCAATTCCCGCCGGTTATGGTCGCTTTGCCACCCGCACCGAGTCTTGCCGGTCCTGCCTTGCCGATTTCCGATCGGCGACGGTGTCGCTGGCCGCGGTGATCGGTCGCACCGGGATATTTGAGCGGGCGGCGGTCCGGGCCGCATGCGCGGAATTGGTCTGGAAGAATGGTGGTGCTGCGGGACGCGGCCGGAGGGTGATTCCGGTCGGGCCGATCACGTGGGTAGCAGACGGAGCGGAAGGTCTACTGGCGATGCAGAGCACGCGGGCAGGGTTGGTTGAACCCAAACGATTCGAGCTCATTGACGTCGACTTGGCGCCGGGGCCCGGAGAGGTGCTGGTGGAGGTTTCGGCCTGCGGAATCTGCAGTTCCGAGATTCCGGTCTACACCGGCGACCGCCCGGTGGACATGCCGGCGTTCCTCGGTCACGAGGGGTCGGGCGTGGTGGTCGCGGTCGGACCGGGAGTTGAGGGATTTGCCGAAGGCGAACGGGTCACCGGAGCCATTTGGCAGGCGTTTGCCACCCACGCCATAGGTGACGCCGACATGCTCTTTAAAGTCCCCGACGGAGTCGACATGGCGCACGCGCTCGGCGAACCGTTGTTTTGCGTCGCAAATATCGCTCGAGCCGCCTCCCCCAGATTCGGCGACCACGTGGCGGTCGTGGGATGCGGGCAGATGGGCCTGCTGACGATCGCGGCGTTGCGGAACCAGGGCTTGGGTTCGCTGATCGCGGTCGACGCCCTGCCCGAGCGCCGCCAGCTGGCGTTGGCCGCTGGGGCGACTCACGTCACCATTGACGACCCGGTCAGCGAAGTCATGGACATAAGCGGACGCGGTGCCGATGTGGTGGTGGAACTGGTCGGCAAACCGGGCGGACTCAGGCTGGCCACCGACATGCTGCGCCGCGGGCAGGGGCGCCTGATCATGGGCGGCTACCACCAGCTCGATGACACATACCACCTGCGCAACTTTTCCTATCAGGGCCTGATCGCCCACTCGGCCCATCCCGCCTATTCGCCCGACATGGCGGCCGACTACCGGCGTGCCCTGGCCGCGCTGGCGCGGGGAGTTTTCCCGATGGACCTGGTGGTAACCCACCGCCTGCCGCTGGACGGGATTGCCGAGGGTTTCGACATGCTGCGATCGCATGCTCCCGGGTATCTGAAGGGCGTGGTTGTTCCCGGCGCCTGATGCTCCACCAGCCGGTCAGGGGCGACCGATTTCGCATAATCTTGACGGATTCAGTAAAGAATGGAGGCGGGCGTTGTTTGCCATTAATTCACACGCCCGCTACGGCGTGGCGGCGCTGGTCGATCTCGCCCAGCACGGGAACCGCGAATTCGTCCGGGCCCAGGACATCGCCGAACGCAAGGGAGTGCCGCCGAGCATCCTGGGGCAGGTGCTCTCTTCGCTGGTCCGGTCCGGGCTGGTGCGCTCGCGGCGCGGTGCCAATGGTGGCTACCAGCTGGCGGTCGCCTCGACCGGATTAACCCTGGACAGGATCCTCTTCGATCTCGGCATGGAGCCGCCCGGCAGCGGCTGCATCGGGATCGAGCGGGCCGAACAGGCGGCGCTGGCGGCCATGCGCCAGACCAGCCTGGCCGACCTTGCCATGCAGAGTGCCAGCGACCTTACCGGGTACCAGATCTAGAAAGGGCTATTCCGCCCGAAGGCCCCGCCGGACTGGCGAAACCCGGCGCCAAATCTCACGAATAGGGCTGGCCGGTCGGCACCATCACCAACTCGGGGACGTTCGCCCGCGGGTGGAGGGTGGCTACGAATAGCACCGCCTGGGCAATGTCCTCTGATTGCAGCATCTTCGCGCGGCGCTCCGCCGAAGGGGGGTTGGGTCGCGAATCCATGATCGGCGTGTCGGTTCCGCCGGGATGGATAACGCAGCAGCGGATTCCGTTTCCGCCTTCCTCCAGGTGCGCGCTCAGACTCAGCGCCCGCGCGCCGTGCTTGCTGGCGTTGTAGGCGGGGCCGGGGATCATGTCCGACCGAACCGCGGCGATCGAAGAGATCGTTATCACGACGCCGGAACCCCGCTCGCGCATTTCGGGCAGAACCGCTTTCATCAAGTAGAAGACCCCGTTCAGGTTCACCCTGACGATGTAGTCGAAGTCCTCGCGCTTTACATCCGCGAACATCCGCTCGGGAACATTGGTGCCGGCGTTGTTGACAAGAATGTCGGTCTGCGGCAGGCGGGTGCGGGTCCATGCGTAGAGTTCCCGGACCGCATCCGGGTCCGCGACGTCGGCCGCAAATGGATGCAATCGGGCTCCGGCGCACGCGGCGGAGATTTTGGCTTGCTCCAACTTGGCAAGGGTTCGACCCACGGTGACCACTTCGGCCCCCTCCTGCGCCAGGCTGCGGGCAATTGCTTCGCCCATGCCGCTGCCGGCCCCGGTCACAATTGCGCCCTTTCCTGCTAACTTCAAATTCGGTCCTCAATCGGTTGTGCCGGCAAATTCGGGTTCATGATAGGTGATTTGCTCCGATATGGTTTGGAGGCCGTCTGCGGCCGTGAGCATCGCGAAAGTTCCGACGCCACGGTAATGGTGCGTGCTTCAACCCAGCTCAGGAACCACGTAAGTGTGCTCGCGCAGTTCCTCGACGAGCGCGATGGAGCTTAGCCCGGTTTACAGGGGCAAGAGCTCTTCTCGCCCCTCAGGTCCGGATTGGTGGACCTTAGGAGTAGGGCTGTACCGTCGGCGTAATCATCATTTCTGGGACGTTCGCGCGGGGGTGCAGGGTGGCGACGAAAAGCACCGCCTGGGCCAGATCCTCGGGTTGCAGCATGGTCGCTCGGCGCGCCGGCGAGGGGGCGTTCGGGCGTCGGTCCATGATCGGGGTGTCGACCTCACCGGGGTGAATGAGGCAGCAGCGGATTCCATTGCCGCCTTCTTCCAGATGGGCGCTGAGGCTCAGCGCTCGCGCGCCGTGTTTGCTCGCGCTGTAGGCGGCCCCCGGTACCACCCCGGATCGCACGCCGGCAATTGAAGCGATCGTAATTACCACGCCGGCGCCACGCGCCCGCATTTCGGGCAGCACCGCGTCCATCAAATAGAAGACCCCGTTAAGGTTTACCCGCACCACCTGGTCGAAATCCTCGCGGCTAACTCTGGCGAGTGCCCGGTCGGGAACGTTGGTTCCGGCATTGTTGACCAGGATGTCGACCTGGGGCAGGCGGGACCCGCCCCAGGCATAGAGCTCCTTAACGGCCTGCGGGTCGGACACATCGGCAGCGTGTGGGTGGAGGCGCTTGCCGGATTCACCGGCCGCCACCCTGGCGCTTTCCAGTTTGGCCAGGGTGCGGCCGACGGTTACGACTTCGGCACCCTCATGGGCCAGGGTGCGGGCCACCGCCTCGCCAATGCCGCTCCCGGCGCCGGTAACTATCGCGCCTTTCCCGTCCAGTTTCATGCTCGGCCCCCGTTGGTGCTGCTTGCGCTTCCGACCGCTTGGCGAATGCTTGAGCGACTGGCCCGGCCCAGGCTTTCGGGGTTGTGGAACCGGGTCTAGAAGACCGGGTCCATTCCCGGCAGCACGCCGAACAGCGCCCCGAACGAGAGCAGCATCGCGATCGCGATCAGCAGCCCCCCGCCCATCAGCATCGAAAAGGTCTTGGCGTCGGAGAAAAGGTGCATGTAGTAGCCGAGCACGCCGAGGGCTTTCAGGGCCATCAGCACGAAGAGGGACACGACTATCGGCCACAGACCGATCGGCATGAATACGACGGCGACTTCGACCACGGTGATGATGAACAGCCAGATGCCGACCACCACGTAGTTGGGATGATGCTTCTTGTGGTGCTCGACGGCCGCGCGCGCCTCCTCGACGACGCGGCGCCGTTCAGCCGCTATCTCGGATCGGATATCGGCCTGCATCAGTGCGCGACGGGGGGCCCGATGACCGGCGCCGGCAGCAGGTAGATCAGGGTGAAGATGAAGACCCAGACCAGGTCGACGAAGTGCCAGTACAGTCCGCACATTTCGACCGAGACGTACGATCCGCCGTCGGTCCCGGCGTCAGGTCCGGAGGGCAGACCCTCTTCCACGCCGACCGCGAACTGGAGGGGGCGGCGGGCGTTCTCGCCGACCTTGAAGACCAGCAGCGCCAGCAGCCAGACCACGCCCCAGAAGACGTGCGCGCCGTGAAATCCGGTCAGCACGAAGAAGGAGGCCCCGAACATGCTCGACGTCATGCCCAGCCCGTGCATGCCGAAATGGGTGAATTCGTAGACCTGGATGCCCAGGAAGAACGTGCCCAGCCCGGCGGTGGCCAGGATGTTGTTGCGGTAGGCGATGGTGTTGCCCGCGCGCAGGCCGCGCAGCGCCAGGACCATGGTCAGTGACGACATCAGCAGCACGAAAGCGCCCAGCCCGGTCAGGTTGATGTCCAGGTCGTGCGGCCCCAGGCCGCCTTCGGAGCTGCCGCGCCAGATGAAGAAGTTGGCGATCAGGGTCGCGAAGAACAGCGATTCCGAGCCGATGAAGGTCCACATGCCCAGCTTGCGCATGTCCAGCCCCAGGCCGACCCCGGAGGGGGCGTGGTGGGCGTCAGCGTGGGAGGCCATGGATGCCTAGACCGGTTCCTTGGCCCAGGCGAAGATCGAACCGATCATCACCAATACGCCTACCGCCGCCAGCGGCAGGAAATAGATGATTCCGAACCCGAACAGGGTCAACCCGCCGGCCAGGATGATTGGCCAATAGGATGGCGGCGGCATGTGGATGTGCTCGTCGGGCGGTCCGTACAGCGGCGGCATTTCGAGCGGGGCGGTGCTGTGCCCGTTGCCCGAGCCGGCATCATGGATCTCGGTCGCCTCGGGGTGCTTGGAGTCCCAGAACGGCCGGTTGGAGAAGACCCGCGGCAGGGCGGCGAAGTTGTATACCGGAACCGGCGTGGGGATGGACCATTCCAGGGTGTGGCCGTCCCAGGGGTCGGGGTCGCCGACTTCCTTCGACATCAGGTTCTTGACGATCATGTAGGCGAACAGGACCGCCGAAACCAGGGTCAGGTACGCCCCGATCGTGGAGAGCATGTTCCAGAACTCCCAGCCGAAGTCGGCCGGGTAGGTGTAGACCCGCCGCGGCATCCCGTCGTTGCCGGAGATGTGCATCGGCCCGAACGTGACGTTGAAGCCGATCATCGTGAGCCAGAAGTGCCACTTGCCCAGGCGTTCGCTCAGCGGGCGCGAGAACATCTTGGGCCACCAGTAGTAGATGCCGGCCAGGATCCCCATCACCGAGCCGCCGAAGAGCACGTAGTGGAAGTGGGCCACGATGAAGTAGGTGTCGGTGTGCTGCTGGTCGACCGGCACCGTCGCGTGCATCATCCCGGAGAGACCGCCGATGGTGAACATCGCCACGAACCCGACCGCAAAGAGCATCGGCGTGGTGATCTGGATCGAGGCTTTCCATAGGGTCGCCGACCAGTTGAGGACCTTCACCCCGGTGGGGATGGCAATCAGCATCGTGAGGGCGGCGAAAACGCTATTGGCGATCGGGCCCATCCCGACCGCGAACATGTGGTGGGCCCAGACCGTAAAGCCCAGGAACCCGATCGAGATTCCCGAGAAGACTATCGCGGTGTAACCGAATATCGGCTTGCGCGCGAACACCGGGATCACGTCCGAGATCATGCCCATCGCGGGCAGGATCAGGATGTAAACCTCGGGATGGCCGAAGAACCAGAACATGTGCTGCCAGAGGATCGGGTCGCCGCCCGGCTCGGTGGCCTGGAAGAAGGTCGTGCCGACGGTGCGGTCAAAGAGCAGCAGGATGAACGCCACCGTCAGCGGCGGTAGCGCAAACACCAGCAGGAACTGGGTCACCAGCGACATCCAGGTAAATATCGGCAGCCGGGTGAAGGTCATCCCCGGGGCGCGCATGTTCAGGATCGTGACGATGAAGTTGACCCCGGCCATGATCGACGAGGTCCCCAGGATGCCCAGTCCGACAAGGTAGTAGTTCATGCCGTTGCTGGCCGAGTACTGGTCGTCGGACAGCGGCGGGTAGGCGAACCAGCCGGCGTCGGCGGCCCCGCCGGTGAACCAGGAAACGTTGAACATCAGGCCCCCGAACAGGAATATCCAGTACGAGAGCGCGTTTAGCCGCGGGAACGCGACATCGCGGGCCCCGATCTGCAACGGTATGACGAAATTGAAGAACGCGGCGTTGATCGGCATGATGACCAGGAAGATCATGATCAGGCCGTGCATGGTGAAGAACTGGTTGAAGGTCCCCCCGTCCATTAAGTCGTTGTCGGGGACCGCGAGCTGGGTGCGCATGGCCACCGCCAGCCCGCCGCCGACGAGCGAGAAGAAAAGCGCCGTGAAGAGGTAGAGCTTGGCTATGCGCTTGTGGTCGACGGTGGTGATCCAGGCCCAGAGCCCGTATTCCTCGGTCGGTAGGGAGTGATCGGCGTGGGCGGCGCCGGCGTGGGTTCCGGTCAGTACGGCCATCTAGCGCAGGCCTTCCAGAAAGGTCGCGATCGTGTCGGTTTCGGCATCGGTGAGGCCGAGGGCAGGCATCAGCACGCCCGGTTTGATCTGTTCTGGATTCTGTATCCAGGCACGCAGGTTCTCCGGCGTGTTGGGGACTATGTTCGACCCGATTACAGTGCGAATGCCGAATGCCGTCAATTCGGGGCCTTCCTGACCCTGGATGATGGTGCCGCGTATGGCGTGACAGGCGTTACAGGTCTTGCTGACCATAAGCCGCGCGCCCTCCGACTCCTGCTGCTCGACGCTCGCGTCACGGGTTTGGATCGCTACCCAGTCGTCGAACTCGGCTTGGGTAACTACGAAAGTCTTAATCCGCATGTCGGCGTGCGCCCAGCCGCAGAACTCGGTGCACTGGCCCTCGTACACGCCCACTTCTTCGGGGGTGAATTTGAATCCGTTCACCCGGCCCGGGACCACGTCCATCTTGCCGGAGAGCTTGGGAATCCAGAACCCGTGGATCACGTCATCAGACTGCAGGGTGAGGGCCGCCTCGCGGTCGACCACCAGGTAGATCTCGTTGGCGGTCGTGACTCCATATTCGGGGTATTCGAATTCCCACCACCACTGGTTGCCGTACACGTTCACGCGAAGTGCGTCGGGTCCGGGCTCGGCGGCCTGGACCATGATCGTGCGGATGGTCAGGACCGCCAGCGCGATCACGATCGCCGTCGGGATCGCGGTCCAGACTGCTTCCAGGGTGTTATTGCCGTGCGTCTGCGGCGGGATCCCATCGTTGCCGGCGCGGCGCCGGTAGGCGATCAGGGCGTAGATGATCCAGCCCTCGACCCCGACCAGGATGATGCCGGAACCGATCAGCAGGATGATGAAAAGATCCAGCGTCTGGCGGGCGTTGTCGCCGGCCGGCTGCATGATGGTCATCGGCAATTCGCCGCAACCGGACAGGGCCAGGGCTGCGGTCAGCGCAAGGGGCAGAAGAGCGCCCCGCGGGGGGATCAGGCGGAACGCTGCCGCTAACGCGCGATTTAGGCCAGTGATGGAGCTGCTTCCAGTCCTTCGGCGCGGTCGGGAAAGCACGCGCGCAAACCGAGAATTCGAACAGGCGCAAAATTATAGGCGTGCCCCATTTTTGAAATCCCGGCCCGGTTGCCAGAGCCCGGATGCCGACGGCTGATCGGGACGGGCGAATACGGCAGTCCGGCACCCTTCGGGCCGGGGCCGACCGGGCCAGGAACGAGGAGAGAAGTTGCAAGCAGATCAACTGGCCGCGCTGGGACGCGACCTGTGCGCCGCGGCGCTGCTGCGGGGCGATTTCGTCCTCTCCTCGGGCCGCCGCTCCAGCTACTACTTCGACAAGTACCTAATCGAAACCAGGCCCGAGCTGCTGGGACCGGTAGGCAAGGCGCTGGCGGCCCGCATCCCTGCGGGCACCGAGGTCCTGGCCGCCCCGGAGCTGGGCGCGGTCGCGCTGGCGGCGGCGATGTCGCTTGAATCGGGACTGCCGTTTGTGATCGTGCGCCGCGAGCCCAAGGAGTACGGAACGGCCCGCTTTTTCGAAGGATCGATCGCGGCGGGCCAGAAGGTCCTCCTGGTCGAGGATGTGGTCACCACCGGGGGCCAGGCCCTCACCGCCGCCGGCCGCCTGCGCCGGTTCGGGGTGCATTTGGACACCTGCGTTTGCGTGCTCGATCGCGAGGAGGGCGGACTGGCCCGTTTCCGGGAATTCGAGATAAGGCTGGACTCGCTCTTTACCACCTCCTCGCTGGAAATTAATTGACCGGCCCGGTTCGTCTGGCCCTGCTGTTCGGCGGGCGGTCCGGCGAGCACGCGGTCTCAATCGTTTCGGCCGATTCGGTCCTTGCCGGCCTGGCGCAAACCCCCCACCAGGTGACGCCGGTCGGTATCGACCGCGACGGGGGCTGGATCGTACCGTGCACCCCGGACCAGCTGCGGTCCGATCGGCCTCCGCCGGCGCAGTCGGCCCCGGCGGCGGCGCGCGAGCTGGTCTCCGGCTGCGACATAGTGTTCCCCTTGCTGCATGGCACCTACGGGGAAGACGGCACCGTCCAGGGGCTGCTGGAGATGTCCGGCATCGCCTACGTCGGATCAGGCGTGCTGGGCTCGGCCGCCGGGATGGACAAAGCGGTGATGAAATCGGTTTTTGAACGGTCCGGCCTCAAGACCGCGCCCTGGCGGCTGGTGCGGCGAACCGAATGGCAAAACGACCGCGCCGGGATCCTCCAGGGTCTGATCGGCGCACTGGGTCTGCCGCAATTTGTCAAGCCTGCCAACCTGGGTTCGTCGGTGGGGATCAGCAAGGCCGACGGCCGCGAAAGCCTGGCTGCGGCAATCGATCTGGCCGCCGCCTACGATACCCGCATCGTGTGCGAAAAGGCGGTCCCCGATGCGCGCGAAATCGAGATCGCGGTGCTGGGCAATCACGAGCCCGAGGTCTCGGTGGCGGGAGAGGTGTTCCCAGCGCGCGAGTTCTACGACTATGCCGCCAAGTACGAGGATTCGGCTTCCCGCACCCAGGCCCCGGCGGATCTGGACCCGGCCACCGCGCGCGCGGTGGCGGCAGCTGCCCGGAGCGCATTTGTGGCCCTGGATCTGGCCGGCCTGGCGAGGGTCGATTTCCTGCTCTCGGCCGACAGCGGCGACCTTTACATTTCCGAGGTCAACACGATGCCGGGGTTTACGCCGATCAGCATGTATCCCAAGCTCTGGTCCGAATCCGGCCTGCCCTATCCAGAGTTGCTAAACCGTCTGATCGAACTGGGACTCGAGCGCGCGGACGAACGTCGCCAGCTGCGCAACGCGTAGCCCACGTTGCGGACCGTGCAGCATCACCTACTCGCGAAAGTACCGCCGTGTGCGGGCTTAGGCGATGATTGCCGCCAACGCCTCCGGGGCTGGGGAATTGACCGTATCGAAAAGGCCCAGCAGTAACGCCAGGCCGACTCCCAGCACCCCCATGAGGATGAACCCCCCGATCACGGCCGCGATCGTTCCCAGGCAGGAAAGCCAGGTGGTCTGGTGGCGAGGCGGTGGGTGGTCCTTGCCCCGGTCGAACCGCAGCATGCGTCCCTACCCCGATTTTTCCCCGCCGACCGGGGCCGGCGCGACGGGCGGGTCGCCTTCCGGCGCCGCCAGTTCGACGGCGATCGCGGCGGCGCGTTCGCGGTCGTCGGGATCGAGCTGGCCGTCCAGCACAAGCCCGAGAAGGTGTTCTTTGAGCGGTTTTATCCAGGGTCCGGGAGGTCGGTCCAGCAGCTCCATCAGGTCGTTTCCGTCCAGCGGACTGCGCATGCGCGCCACGACGCCGTCGGCCCCCAGGCGTTCGCAGCGGGCTTCCAGTTCGGCCACCCTGGCAAGACCGTCGCGAATCTTGCGGTGCCGATAGCTGGTGATATCGGCGCGCGAAAGTTCTAGCAACAATTCGCGGTGGCCGCCGACCTCGCGCAGGTAGCGTCGCACCGCCCCGTCGGTCCAGTCGCGCGAGTAGAGGTTCGAGCGCATGTGCAGGGCGACCAGCGAGCTGACCTCTTCGGTGGTCGCGCGGTCGAACCGCAACCGGCCCAAAATCCGCCGCGCCATGCGGGCCCCGACCAGCTCGTGGCGGAAGAAATGCACCTTGCCGCCGCGCACCCGCCGCGTGGCCGGCTTGCCGATGTCGTGCAGCAGCGCGGCCAGGCGCAGGGGCAGATGCGCCCGCACCCCATTAACCACGCGCAGAGTGTGCGAGAGCACGTCTTTCTGGCGCGAACGCTCGTCGTTGTCGGTTTCGGCCAACTCCAGCAGCTCCGGGATCACGAACCGGCACAGCCCCAAATCGATCACGTCGGCCAGGCTGCCGGCCGGGTCCTCGGATAGCAATATCTTTTCCAGCTCGGCCCGGATGCGTTCGGCGGAGATAAATTGCAGGCGACCGGCGCTGGCGGCAATCGCCGACCGGGTCGGGGCGTCGATTTCCATGTCCAACTGCGCCGCCAGGCGGATGGCGCGCATCATCCGCAGCGGATCCTCGCAGAAGCGGTCCTCGGCCCGGCCGACCGCCCGCACCCGTCGCCGGGCGATGTCCCCGACTCCGTCGAATGGGTCGATCAGGTGTCCGCTGGAGATGTCCTGGGCGATCGCGTTGATCGTGAAGTCGCGTCGTTCCAGGTCCTGCCGAAGGCTGGTGCCGAATTGGACCTGGGGATGGCGCGAATGCGGATCGGGGTACCACTCCGAGCGGAAAGTGGTCACGTCCACCTGACCGTCGCCGAAGCGCGCGCAAACTGTGCCGAACGCCGATCCGATCTCGACGATCGCTTTGCCGCCCGATTGCCGCAGCAAACGCGAAATCTCTTCCGGCAGGGCCGAGGTGGCAAGGTCCAAATCGGGCGCCGCGCGGCCCAGGATGCGGTCACGCACCGAGCCGCCGACCAGGTATATGGAATGCCCGGCCCGCTCGAAAACAATTGCGATATCGCCCAGAAAATCCAATGCCAACGCCCGCAAGTGGTAACCCGGCTTCAACCGCCCCGCCGCAAAACTCCCTCAAAGCCAAGCTTAGGGCGCATTTGCCCCCAGAGTTGTCTCGCCGCCTGTCGCGGTGAGACCCGCAGACGGCGGATCAGCGTGTCGCCGAGCAGCAAGATTATGGCGGCAGTCAGCCAGTTCGGCGCCGGGACCCCGGTTGCCGGGGCGGCATCGAGCAAGCGGCCACCGGTCAGGGCGGCGATGCGCGCCAGTCGCGCCTGCGCCCCGGGGTCGGGTCGCAACTCTCCCGAGTAGGGGATCGCGACCCGCCCGACCGAAAGATCCCGCTCGCCGTCGCCGAGTACGTAAGACCACGTACCCGGGGAAAGGCCGACGCGCCCGCGGTAGGTCCCCGGGAAGACCGCCGACAGGGACGTGCTCACCTGTCCTTGTTCCCCGGAAAGCTCGAGTTCAAGTACGGTCGTGGCCGGCGCGGCGGCCGGATCAGGAAAACTAATCTCGAGTTCTGCTCCGCCGGCGCCGTTGGCGATCCGCCATTCCACCTCGGGGACGTAGGCTCCGCTGATCTGATTGACCAGCGCGGCCGCGAACGCGGGGAACTGATCCCAGGACGTCCATTCGGATGACCAGACCCCGCTCAGATCGCTGGTCCAGGCGACGACCGGGCCGCGGCCGTAGTGCCAGCTCGCCAGGATCGGCTCACCCTCGTTGGAGGCCAGCACGGTCTTGGCCTGCGGACGGACCTCGGTACGGACGTACCCGCCCAGCCAGGGCAGGGCCGCCGCGGCCGGGGTGAGGGCGAACAGTTCGCTGGGACTTGCCAGCCGCGGCTGCATGGGGCTGGAGACGGTGACGAAGTTCTTGGCCAGCTCCGCTTCCTGGGTCAGAACCGCCGGGATCTGGGCCGGGTCGCGGGCCACGTGAAAGCGTCCGCCCGCGCCGGTTGCCAGCGAGCTGAGAAGATCCAATTCGGCGTCGTCGCCCACCGCGATGGTCGAGATAGAGATCCCATCGTTGCGCGCCTGCTGAACCAGCGCTCCGAACTGTCCGTAGCTGGCCTGCCCGTCGGTGATGAGGATGATGTGGCGGATTTGGGCGGATTGGCCGGCCAGCTGGCGACGCGAAAAATTGAGGGCGCGGAAGATGTCGGTGGTCCCGTCCGGCCCGATGGCGGCGATCTCGGCGGTCAGCGCGGCGCGGTCCGAATCGGGCCCGAGCCGGGTAAGCGGGACGATCAACTCAGGCTCGCCGCTGAACGCCACCACCGCGACCTGGTCGCCGTCTTCGAGCAGCTCCAGGGCGGCGATGGCGGCCTCGCGGGCCAGCGCCAGCTTGCTGTCGGGCGTGGCCTGCGAGATCGCCATCGAGGTCGAGCGGTCGATCAACAAAAGCAGGGCTATTTCGGCCTGCTGCTGGTCGCGCCAGGGGTCCGAGTCCACCGGCAGCAGGTGGTTGAACGGCGAATCGGCGTAACCGCCGGCGGTAAACGAATTCGGGCCGCCGACAACCGCCAGCCCGGTCCCGTATTCGGAGACGGCCGCTTCAAGGGCTGCGATCTGACCCGCGGACAAATCGGATGCTGCCACGTCGTTGAGCAGCACCGCGGCAAATCCGGCCAGTTCCTGGGGGTCGTCCGGCAGCCGTGCGGAGTCGAGCAGCACCAACTCGTGACCCAACCCGGCGATCGTCTCCGCCAGCGGGCCGGATTCGCCTACGTGCAGCAAGGGGCGCGGGGCGCGCACGTCCAGCACCGTGGCCATCACGTCATTGGCGTTGGAGCCCCGCGGATCCAGGTATTCGGTAACCAGGCTGGCCGGACCCGCCACTGCCGGCGCCCGCAGGCGGGAATTGAATACCGAAACGCCCTCCTCGAGCAGGACCGAATCGTCGACCAGGAGGTCCTGGCCGCTCCAGATTCGGATCCGCCCGCGCCGCTGCCCGGCCGCCCACACCTGGACCTGGACCGCGAAGGGCTGGGAGGCCTCAATTTGCGAGCGGTGCAGGACCGCCAGGAGGGCGGCGTCGGGCTCTCCGGATTCCTCGACCGGCAGGACGTGAATGGCGCTGCCTTCCGCCGCCGCGTGCGCCAGCGCCGATTCCAAGTCGCCGCCGGTGGCGGCCCCGTCGCTGGCTAGGTACAGGTCGCCCCCGCCGCCTACGCCGGCCGCGATCGCGGCGGCGAGATCGCTTCCGGACGCTCCGAATTCGAAGGCCCCGGCCACCGCCCCATGGCTAAGCAGCTCGCGCGCCGAATCGCGCGCCGCAAGTTGGGCCGCCAGCTGCACGCTTTCCGATCCGTCAACGGCCACGACCGCCCCGTCCCGATCGCGCAGGTTGCAGACCCCCAGATCGAGGGCCAGGAACAGCGCCAACACCGCCAGGATCCGCACGGCGGCGGCCGTCCAGAGACGGACCGGACCGATCAGGGCCCGCGAACGCAGTGAAAGCACGGCGATCGCCGCCACCGCAACCACTGCCACGCCGGCCAGCGCCAGCGAAGTCCAACCGCCGCAGATCGCCAGTCCCGGGTCCATGGCTAGAACGCCCCCCGCCGACGGCTGAACCAGGCCCATTCGCCAATCAGGGCCGCCACCGCCAGGGTGGCCAACAGCGGCCACAACTCGAACACCCGGCTGGCGGTGCCGCCGCCCAGCGGTTCGGGTATGGCGCCCGGTGCGACCGCCGGACCGACAGCCTGTACCCAGACCGCGGTTTGCAGGATGGTGCTTCCTTCGGCCGCCTGGCGAATCCAGTGCAGACCAGTCCGCTGCGGGCGCCAGGCGACCCCCCGGCCGGCCAACTGGGGATCGACCGAGTCAGGGGCAAGGGGCTCGGCGCGCGACAGGTCGGTTGCAAGGACTACCTGTCCCTCCGGATCGAGGATCGACAGCGCGTCGGCGCGCGGGTGCGGCCGCAGCAGGGCCGCCACGCCGGCGCGGGCGGGAAGTGAACCGGGCAGCGGGTTCATGGGGTCGACCAGGGCCAGCAGGTCGCGCACGAACAGCGGGAACGCCGCCTGCCCGGAGAGCCCGGCTGCCGGGTTCAGCGCCAGGACCGCCATTTCGCGACCGGCCATGCGGGCCTGCCAGAGCCAGCTCCCCGAGCCCGAGGCGGCATGGCTGCGCGCCGCCGCCGGGGCGAGTAGGGCGCGGACCGCGCCCGGGGCCAGCGCCGTGGCCGGCACCCCGGAAAGCAGCGAGCCGGTCGGGTCCGCCAGGGCCAGGTCGAAAGTAGCTTCGGCGCGTTCCAGGATGCCCGTTCCGGCCGGTGGGTCGACCAGGACTATCCCGACGGCCGGCAACTGCTCGGGCACTTCGCCAACATATACGGCAATGTCGTATTCGTCCTCCGGGCCGGAGGCCACCTGGTGTCCGGCGGCCCGCGCCGCCCGCTCGTAGGCGACCGGGTCGGGGCCAACAACCAGGACTTTTCCGCGGGTCTGGTCGGCGGGACCGATGGCCGCGCTGACGTGGTCACCGCTGTCTGGACCGCCAAGCCACAGCCGGATTTGAGCGTCGGCCGGCAGGTCTTCCAGCAAGCCGTCCAACCGGCCGCTCGGCGGCATTCGACCCGACCGCACGATCCTGGCGCGTTCGCCCGGGCCGTCCGCGGACCCGTCGGGCCCGGTTTCGGCCAGCAGTTCGAATTCGGAACCCGGACGCCCGTAGAGGTGGTAGAGCAATGACTCGCCCGGCCGGCCCCCGACCGAAAGCAGCGGTCCCAACCGAAAGCCGTCCGGAACCGCCGGAGCGAGCACGCTCCAGCGTGGACCGGCGGAAATCTCCCCGGTGCCGGCCGCCAGCAGCAATCCGCGGGCGTCGTCCTGGCCTGCCATAAGCCCGGAGGCCAGATCAAGCGCCGCGCTCAAGTCCCCGCCACCGTGACTGCCCGGGACCCTGGCCAGGGAGATCAACACCGCCTCAGGATCGCCGTCCACCAGCGCGAGGCGGGGGTGTGGCTGGGCCAGTACCAGCGCGTGCCGGCGATGCTCCAGGCCCTCCAGCGCCGCCGCCAGCGGCGCCGGGTCAAGCCCCGGCTGGGCGACGGTCACGACGATTCCACCGCCCCCTCCCGGCAGGCGCACGCTGGGACTGGCCAGCGCCAGCGCCAGCAGGGCCAGGGCCAGTAGTTGCAGCAGCAGCGCCAGGTGCCGCCGCAGCCAGTCGCGCAGGCGCCGGCGACCCTGTCGCGGCGGTCGCCGCCAGGGGTGCAGCGAAGGTACTTCGATCAGCGGCAGCGGCGGCCGCAGGCGGTGCAACAGGTACAGGACCAGGCCCAGCGCCAGCCACCCCAGCGCTCCGGCGGCCAAAAGGGTCAGCGCAACAGCCCCCGCCGCCGCAGCGGACCCAGCACCGCCTCGCCCGCCTCCTGTTCGCTGGAAAGCCGCAGGTAGCCGATGCTGGCCCGGAGGCAGTAGCGCTCGAGGTGGGTGAACCAGGCCGAGCGGTTGGAGCGGTAGGCGGTGATCGGGTCGACCGATCCGTCCAGGGTCAGTTCGGCGCCGGTCTCGGCGTCGACCAGGACGGCGGCGGACGGAATGTCAGGGTCGCGGTCGAAACGGCTCTGGACGTGCAGGACCCAGGTCTCGTGGCCGGCGGCGGCGAGGCTGGCCAGGGCGCGCTCGGCGCCGTCGTCGAGCAGATCGGAAATCAGCAGGCAGACTCCGTGCGGGCCGCCGTAGTCGAGCAGGTGGCGGACCGCCATGGCCAGGTCGGTGGTCCCGTACGCACGCGGTTCGGCCAGTTGCCGGGTCAGCTGACGGAACTGGCGGCGGCTGGTCAGCTGCACCGGCGCGGTAGCCGATCCTTCGCGCAGGACGCTGAGCCGGACCTCGTCGCCGCCGGTCAGGGCCACGTAGCCGACGGCCGCCGCCAGCCCGGCCGCGAAGCCGAGCTTGCCGTCCATCGAACTGCTGCCGTCGAGCAGCAGCCACACCACCAGGGCCTCCTCGGCCTCGCGGAGCTTTACCTGCAGCTGGTTCAACCGGGCGTAGATGTTCCAGTCCAGGTGCCGCCAGTCGTCGCCAGGGGTGTATTCGCGGTAGCCGGAGTATTCGATTGAGGACCCCATCAGTCGCGAGGCGCGACTGCCCTGACGCGTGTTGTCGTGCCGTCGCCGGCTTACTAGATTGAGGCGTTCGAGCTGGACCAGCAGGGCCGGCGGCAGGGAGCGCTCGGGATCGAACGGGGCCATTTGGCGACGGCGGTTCAGCCGGGACGTGTCGCCATGGCGATCTCTTCCAGGACCTGGTCGGCATCCAGTTCCTCGGCCTCGGCCTCGAAACCCAGGACCAGCCGGTGACGGAGCGCCGGTTGCACCTGGGCGCGAATGTCGTCCAGCGAGACCTGGGCGCGGCCGGCCCGCAGAGCGGCTACCTTGGCGCCCAGCACCAGCGCCTGGGCCCCACGCGGGGACGCCCCGTAGCGGACGAATCGGTTGGTCACCGCGGGGGCGTCTCTGCCGGGGTGGGTGGCGTTTACAAGTTCGACCGCGTACCCGGCCACGTGCGGGGCCAGAACTACGTCGCGCACGGTGGCCTGGGCGGCGACCAATTCGTCGCGGCCGGCGACCGGGGCGGGCGTGGTCTGGACGCTCGTGGTCGTGCGGGCCAGGATTTCGACGACCTGTCCGGGGCTGGGCATCGGGACCAGGATCTTGAAAAGGAATCGGTCGAGCTGGGCTTCCGGCAGGGGGTAGGTGCCTTCCATTTCGATCGGGTTCTGGGTGGCGAGTACGAAGAAGCACTCCGGCAGCCGGTGGGTCTGCGAACCGACCGTGACCGAGCCCTCGGCCATCGCCTCCAGCAGCGCCGACTGGGTCCGCGGGGTGGCGCGGTTCACTTCGTCGGCGAGAACGACCTCGGCGAACAGCGGTCCGGGTTCGAAATTGAAGTGATGCTGGCCCCCGGTGTCCTGGCGGACGAAGGTCGTTCCGGTTATGTCGGCCGGCATCAGGTCGGGGGTGAACTGCACCCGGGAGAATTCCATCCCCAGGCATGCCGCCAACGTCCGCACCAGCAGGGTCTTGCCAAGTCCGGGCGCCCCTTCGAGCAGGCAGTGCCCGTCGGCCAGCAGCGTCGTGAGCACCTGGCCGACGACCTGGTCCTGCCCCACCAGGACGCGACCGATCTGATCGCGCAGGCGTTGCTCGAGATCCAGGACATCGGCCATGCGGGCCTCGTCGGCGTGGCTACTCATCGTCGGCCGCAAAGATGTAGGAACGCAGCAGTTGGTCGTCCTCGATTCCCGCGGGCGAACGGGTCGCCGGGGCGGTACGGGTGAATCCGAGCAATCCGGCCGAGGGGTTGCGGCCGGGCTCGGTTTCAATGCCCAGTTCTAGCGGTCGCGGCTGCAGCGAGGCCGGATCGGACTCTGGATTGAGCGGGACAAGCTCGACCGTTCCGTCCGTGCGGATGCGCTCGACCGAGCCCTCGCCGGACCCGTTGTCGCCGCCGCCGCTGGGCGGGCCCGGGTTTTCGGAGGTCGCCGGCTGCAGCGCCGAGGCCCCGCCGCCCAGCTGCTCCTCAAGTTCTTCCATGCGCTCGCGCAGTTCGGACTGGCTGGCCAGTTGCGCCTGCGTACTTTGCAGCGCTTCGCCGAGTTCGCCCAGAGCGTTGGCGGCCGAGGCCAGCCGGTGTTCGGACAGGGCGTCGCGGGCGTCTTCCAACGGACCGGCCAGGAGCGGATCGGCGGCCGATTCGGCGAGCGCCTTTTCCAGGGTTGACTGCAGGTTTGCCCGCTCCAGGGCGGTCAAATCGCTCAGGCGTTCGCCGAGCTGGCTGAGTTCGGCGGCCGCACCGGCGGCGTCGCCGGAGGCCATGGCCCGGCCGGCGTCGCGGGTTGTCGGATCCTCGGCGAATGTCCGGGCCAGTTCCTCCAGCCCGGCCGCGCGGGATTCCGCGGCGGGATCCAGCGCGCCGGCAAGCTCGGCCCGCGCCGCTTCCATGGCTTCGGTCTGGCGAGCGGCCTGAGCAGAATCGGTGGCAAGGGCCGGGACGGTTGCGGGGGTGGCAGCTCTGTCCCGCTCAATAACGAGTGCGGCCGACATTCCCACCAGGACCAGCGCCAACCCCATTGCGGCCACGCCGCCGCGGTCGAACCTCCCGCCGCCCACCGAACGCGGCGCGATCCCCGCCGCGCGTTCGGCGGCCCGGCGATGGAGTTCGGCGACCATGCCCGGTTCGGACCGGTCGACGGTCAGCGCGCTGGCCAGGAGATCGTCGAGCGCGTTGGCCCGGTCCAGGCGATGCGCCACCGCGACCGCGTCGGGGGCCGAGAAGGCCGGCGCCAGATTCCAGGCCGCCCATCCCGCGCCCAGCGCCAGCATCAGAACCGCCAGCGCCTCAAGTTGCAATTGCCACGTGGGCAGGGCCAGCGCCGTCGCGGCCATCGGGACCGCCGTCGCCCGTGGAAGGTTGGCCGCCACCTCCAGGCGCCGCAGTCTTGCCGCGGCCGATCCGAGCAGTCCCCGCAGGGCGGGCGCGGCGTCGCCGGCCGGGGGCACGGCCCGGAATCGGCCGCGGGGCCGCCGACCGGACAGGGGCCGGAGCAAATTCATGCCCGACCCGCCGCCGAAAAAGGCCGGGCGTTTTTTCCGGCTGGCCTCACGCCATCGGGTCGTCGGCGGTCGCCCGTGCATGGGCGAGCCGCTGCTTTAGGTCGGCGAGCAGGGTAGCCTGGTCGGCGCACTCGGCCAGGTCGCGAAGCTCGTGCGGATCATCTACGACGTTGAAGAGTTGCCAGCGTTCGAACCCCCGATAGGCGATCCGGATCAGTTTGTGGTCGCCGCGCCTGATCATGCGCTGGTGCGGGGTGTCCGGATCGCTGCTGCGGGCCAGCTGCATGTTGCCGTAGATCTCCTCGTGGACGACCGCCCGGTGGTCATCGAATGCCGGTCGCAGGCTCTTGAAATCACCGCCCGGCGCTTCCGCGCCGGCCATTTCCAGGAGCGTGGGATTGAGGTCGTGCTGGTAGCAGAGCGAATCGCAGCGCCGTCCGCGGCCGATCCCCGGTCCGCGCGCGATCAAGGGGATGCGGGCGCTGTGGTCGTAGAGGTTCTGCTTGCCGAGCAGCCCGTGCTGTCCGACGGAAAGCCCGTGATCGGCGGTGTAGACGACGATCGTCTCCTCGGTCAGGGATTCGCGGTCGATGGCGTCCAGGATCCTGCCGACGCATTCGTCCAGGTGCGAAATCATGCCGTAGTACTCGGCAATGTGTCGCCTCACTTCCCAGTCGCGCCGCGGGTGGTCGGCCAGGACCTCGTCGCGGATGTCGAGCATGCCAGTTTCGAACGGGTGTTCTCTCATGTAATTGGCTGGCAGTTCTATCTCGTCGGGCGGATATTGCTCGCGCCAGTGGTCGGGTGGGGTGCGCGGATCGTGGGGGGCGGTGAAGGCCACGTACAGGAAAAAGGGCCGCTCGCGGTCGCGCCGCTCGATGAAATCGACTGCCGAATCGGCCCAGATCTCCGAGGAAAAACCGTCGGCCTCGTAACCGTCCTCGGGGGGAAACGCGCCGCTGGGATCGAAATCGTGCACCGGAACCGCATCGTGGTCCGACATCCCGCCGAACATGATGCGGGCTCCTCCGGCGAAACCGCGCGCGAACGCCTCGCGGCCGTTGTGCCATTTGCCGATTCCGTGAGTCTGATAACCGGCCCGACCCAGCAGCTCGGGCAACAGCGGCAAATCGTCCCGGATCGGGTAGTAGGAAGGGTCGGTCTGGCCCGGCGCAAAGACATGGAACAGGCCGGCGCCGGTCATCAGCATGGCCCGCGATGGCATGCAAACCGCCCCGCTGGTTGAGCCCTGCAGGTAGGCCTGGGTGAACTGGGTGCCGTCTGCCGCCAGTCGGTCCATGTTCGGGGTCCGGACCTGGGAGTGGCCGATCCCGCTCAGGCAATCGTGACGATGGTCATCGGCGATCAGCACGACGATGTTGGGTTGGCTCGGCAACGGGCGCGCTCCGCTCCGTATTTGGCTTCCCTCTAGTTTGGCGGCTGCGGCTTCCCCGCCGCCGGTCTCAACCGGCCGGTTCGAAGGTGCGCATCAGCTCGCCGGCGCGGGATTTGATCTGGGCCGCGGCCTCGGCAGCCTCGGCGCCGCCGGCCATCGCCGCCAATTCGGCCATCTGGGCGTCCCGGTCCAGCGCTTCGACCGCGATCTGGCTGCGCCCGTCGCGTTCTTCTTTGGCCACGAAAAAGTGCCGCTGGGCAAAAGCCGGGATCTGCGGCAGGTGGGTCACGCACACGGTCTGGCCGCGGTTGCCAAGTTTCCAGAGCTGGTGTCCCACCGCCAGACCGCGGCGACCGCCGATGCCGGCGTCGATTTCGTCGAATATGATCACCGCCGGGGCATTGACCTGCAGCAAAGCGCAACGCAGCGCGAGCATGATGCGGGAGATCTCCCCGCCCGAGGCAACCTGCGCCAGCGGAGCCAGCGGTTCGCCGGGGTTGGCGGCCAGATCGAAGCGGACCCCGTCGGCGCCCTGCGGACCCATCCCGCCGACTTCCCGACACGCGAAGGCGCCGGCCGTTTCGGGCAGCGCTTCGACGGCAACCGCGAACCTGGCCCCAGCCATTCCCAAGGCGGAGAGGTTCTCCAGCACCGCCGCCTCCAGCCGGTTCCCGGCACGGCGCCGGGTGGCCCGCAACTCGGCGGCCAACTCGCCCATCCGCTTGCCGATCGCCGCAACCTGCGATTCGATCTCGGCGATCCGGCTGTCGGCCGCCTGCAACTGCTCAAGGCGGGCCGCGGCGCGGGAGGCGAATTCGGCGATATCGGCGGCGGATTTTCCGTATTTGCGCTTGAGGTCGTCGATCTGGCGCATCCGCGCCGCCAGCTGTTCGGCCCGGCCCGGGTCGGAGTCGAGCGATTCAAGTCGGGCGCGAAGATCGGCGGCGGCCTGGTCGGCGATTTCCTGGGCCACCCGGAGCTGTTCCAGGGAATCGGCCGAGTCGGGGTCCAGGGTTTGCGCGCGCGCAAGGCCCGCCAGCGCGCTGCCCAATCGATTCGAGGCTCCGTCCGATCCCGCCAGCGCGCCGAGTGCCCCGTCGATCAGCGCGGTCAGCTCGGCCAGGTTGCTGCTGCGGCGCAGCTCGGCGAGCAGTTGCCGCTCCTCGTCCGGTTCCACCCGCGCGTCGTCGATCTCGCCAATCTGGTAGGAGAGCATGTCAACCTCGCGGGCCCGGGCGGCGGCGTCGGCCCCCAGGCGCTCGCGTTCGGCTTCGAGGGATGCGAGGCGGTCGTATTCGCTCCGGTAGCGGTTCCGCAAATCGATGCATCCGGCGAATTCGTCGAGGAACAGTAGCTGCCGGGCCGGCCGCAGCAGGTCCAGCTGCTGGTTCTGACCGTTTATCTCGACCAGCAGCCGGCCGATCGATTCAAGCGCCCGCAAGGTGACGCTGCGCGAGTTGAGCCGCACCTGTGAACGCCCGCCCGGCCAGATCTCGCGCTGGACTATCAACTGACCCGATTCATCGTCGTCGATTCCCAGCTCGGTCAGACCGGGCCAGACCGGATGGGCGGCGGGCAATTCGAACACGCCCTCGATGAATGCGGATTTCGATCCGCTGCGCACCAAGTGCGATTCGGCCCGGCCGCCGGCGAGCAGCGCGACCGCGTTGACGATGATCGACTTGCCGGCGCCGGTGTCGCCGGTGAACACGTTCAGGCCCGGACCGGGGCGGACCACCAATTCGTTGACCAGCGCGAAGTCGCGCAGGTAGAGCCGGGTCAGCATCAGCTGCGCGGCGGAGGCGAGAGCTGTAGCCGGTCGGCCAGGTCGCGGTAGAAGTAGTCGGCCGGCCCAAAGCGCAGAAAGTGCACCGTGCGGGCGCTGCGCCGGCAGCTGACGACGTCGCCGTCCCGCAGCTTGTGCAGGTTGGTCCCGTCGATCGTCAGCGCCGCCTCGCTGAACCCGCTCAGCTTGATTTCGATCTTGGCCCCGGCGTCGACGACCAGCCCGTTGGCCGAATTGCGGAATGGGCAGATCGGCGAGATCGAAATGACCTCGGCGGCGGGATGGACGATCGAACTCTGCAGCGCCAGCGAGTAGGCGGTGGTTCCGGTCGGGGTAGCCACCAGGATTCCGTCGGCCCGGTAGCCCAGGACCGCCACTCCGTCGATGTGCACCAGGACATCGACCAGGCGCGCGACCTGGCCGCGCGCGGCCACGATGTCGTTGAGCGCGCTGCCGCGATCGATGATCTGGCCGTCGCGGACCTGGGCCCAGTCCAAAAGCAGGCGGCGTTCGATCCAACCGGCGGCAAAGTCAAGATCCTGGATACGGCCGACGAAGTCATGGGCCTCGAATTCGGTCAGGAAACCCAGGCGCCCGAAATTTATGCCCATGCACGGGACCTCGACCGCCGCCGCTGCCAGACCAACGCGCAGCATCGCCCCGTCGCCGCCCAGGCTGACCAGGAGATCGGAGCGCTCCATTCGGGCAGTGCAGTCGGCGATCGACTCGACTGCCGCCGACCAGGTGTCGTGTCCGGCCGATTCCAGGCCGTCGGCGATTGCCCGCACGGCCGGCCGGTCGGCGCGGGCGCGCGGACTAAGCAGTAATCCGATTCGCATCGGAGCCGTCGGTTTCCTGCTCAGCCGTCCAGGGTCCCCTTGGTCGAAGGGACCTGGCCGCCGCGGCGCGGATCAATGCTGACCGCCTGGCGCAGGGCGCGCGCCAGGGCCTTAAACAGCGCTTCGGCGCGATGGTGGTCGTTGTGTCCGGCCAGGATCGAAGCGTGCAAATTCAATCCGGCGTTGATGGACAGCGCATAGAGGAATTCGCGGATCAACTGCGTGTCGAGATCGCCGACCCGGGAGCCGTCGAATTCGCCTTCGTAGGCCAGGTAGCCGCGCCCGGAGAGGTCCACCACCACGCGCGCCAGGGCATCGTCGAGGGGCACCAGCGCATCGGCCATGCGGGTGATTCCGCTGCGGTCGCCGAGGGCCTGGGCGAGCGCCCGGCCCAGCACGATTCCGCAGTCTTCGATGGTGTGGTGGGCGTCAATCTCGATATCACCGCTGGCGCGCAGATCCAGATCGATCAGGCCGTGCTTGGACAGCTGGGCGAGCATGTGATCGAAAAAAGCGATGCCGCTGGAAATCTCGCCGCTCCCGGTGCCATCCAGATTGATGTGCACCGCGATGCTGGTCTCCGCGGTGGTCCGTTCAGCCTTGCCGGTTCGCATTTTGTCTCTGCGGGGGCTAGCCCGTCGTCCGGCCGCAAGGGGTGCGTCGACGGGTCGGTGTCCTCAAAGTATGGCGTTTGGCGTACGACATCGCGCGCCGCCGTCAGCGCCGTTCGGCGGCCCGGGCGTGCCCCTCCAGCCCCTCGAGGCGGGCCAGGCGCGCGGCCACCGCGAACAGCGGGCGGGCCTGCTGGCGGCTCAGTTCGAACCGGTTGACGCGCTTTAGGAAGTCGTACACGCTTACCGGCGAGGAAAACCGCGCGGTGCCGCCGACCGGCATAACGTGGGAAGGTCCGGCCACGTAGTCGCCCAGGACTTCCGGCGACCAGTCGCCAACGAAGACGCCGGCGGCGCCGGTGATCGAATCGGCCAGTTCGGCGGCGCGATCACCGAGCAGGCAGAGGTGTTCGGGGGCGTATTGGTCGACCAGATCGACCGCTTCGGAAAGGTCTGCCAGCAGGCCGACTCCGCCGTTCTGGGCGAGCGCGGCGCTGGCGATGTCGGCGCGTGGCAGGTCGGCGAGCTGGCCCTCAAGTTCGCTCTCGACCGCGGCGGCCAATTCCGCGCTGTCGGTCAACAGCAGCGGGCTCGCCAGGGGATCGTGTTCGGCCTGGGCCAGCAGGTCTGCGGCAACGTGGGCGGGGTCGGCGCCGTTGTCGGCGACTATGAGGGTCTCGGTCGGACCGGGCAGCGAGGGCACGCCGGCGGCCCCGAACGCATGTCGCAGAGCCAGGACCACGAAGATGTTGCCCGGGCCGGCCAGAACGTCCGCGCGCGGCAGCGGCGCGGCGCCCAGCGCCATGGCCGCGATCGCCTGGGCTCCGCCGAGCGCGTACACCGCGTCGACTCCGGCGACCGCCGCCGCCGCCAGGACTACCTGCGAAACATCACCGGAGGGACCCGGCGGGGAGGCCACGACGATCTCGGAAACCCCGGCCACCCGGGCCGGAATGGCCGTCATCAGCAGCGACGATGGGTAGACGGCGCGCCCGCCGGGGGCGTAGATTCCGGCAACCTTGACCGGGTGAAACCGCTGCCAGCAGCCGCCGATTCCGACCGGGCCCGGATTCGGCATCGTCGCCTCGTAGAAAGCCCGCACCCGGTCTGCTGCAAACTGCAGATCGTCCCTGGTTTGACGGGGCAACCCGGCCAGGGCGGCCCTGGTCGATGCCGGGCCCAGGCGAACATCCCTGGACCACGGCAGACCGAGGGCCCGGGTTATCCGTTCGGCCGCCGCCAAGCCGTCGCCGCGAATTTCTGCAAAGACCTCGGCCACGAAATCGGCCACTGCCAGGTCGCGCCCGTACACCCCGCGCATGACCCGGCGCTGTTCCGGCCCGAGCCGGGGTGCCGGGAGCGGGCGGCGGTGCAGCAGCTCGGATTGAATCCGGGACCGGCCCTCGACGATTCGCAGCCGCGTCACTCCCCGATGCCCAGCTTCTCCAGCATCCGGGCCTTGGCCGCCGAAGATTCCCCGAACAGGTAGTCCACCCGGCGCGCTATGATCGACGCCGCGCCGGCCGAACGCAGGTGCGCGACCGCGTCGATCAGCCGATCGCGGGCGATCGTGACCGTGATCGCATACCAGCTGGCCTGCCCGCTTTTTTCATAGACCGGCGAGACGGTCGGCCCTTTTATGCCCGAAAGGTCCAAGTCGCCCAGGATGGAGGCGGCGACCGCTTCCGGTGAGGCGCCGGACACGTTGGCGGTGATCGTGTAGGCCTCGGCCGCGGCCAAGTGGGCTTCGACGTACTCGAGCATTCGCCCGGCCAATTCGCGCTTGGCGGAATCGGCCCGCAGCGCGGCGACATTGCCGATGAGGCAGGCCGCCGAACGCATCACCACCCCGTCGGGAAGTTCGCGGAGGCGGTTCTGGCGCAGGGCCGAGCCGGTCTCGACGATGTCGCAGACGATGTCGGCCGAACCCAGACTGGGGGCCGCTTCGACGCTTCCGGAGGTATTGACCACGCGCAGGTTGTAGACCCCGTGTTCAATCAGGAAATTGCGGGTCAGGGCAGGGAAGGAAGTCGCCACCCGCAGCGCCCGGCCGCCGCCGCGAAGCTCGAGCGCGACCTCAGCCAGGTCGGCTACCGATACCACGTCGACCCAGGCGTCGGGCACCGCGATCGCCAGCCGCGCCCGCGAGTAGCCCAGATCGTCCCAGAGGACGACGACCTCATCGCTTCCGGCTCCCGATTCGGCAAGGATGTCGCGTCCGGTAATCCCCAGATCGGCGTTGCCGGAGCGGACCTGTTCGACGATGTCGCTGGCGCGCTGCAGGTGGGCGGCGACTCCCGGCAGGGCCGGCACCGTACCCGCGTAGCTGCGCGGGCTGCGCATCGAGACTGCCAGACCGCACCTGGCGAGCATGGCCATGGTCTGCTCGCCGATTCGTCCCTTGCTGGGAACCGTGAAATCGAGCCGGTCGGCGCTCATTTGTCCTCGGCCATCAATTCACGCACCAGCGCGGCGACATCGGCGGGCGGTACCCGGCGCTGCGCGCCGCCGGCGATGTCGTGCAGGACGACCTCGTCGCCATCCCGCGGTCCGACCTGGACCGCCGCCGCCAGTCCTTCGCGGCGGGCACGGTCGATCTGGGGTTCGACCGGCTGGTCGGAATCACCCAGGCGGGTCCGGAGCCACGCCCGGCGGAGTGACCTGGCCAGGGCCAGAGCGGCCCCGACGTCGCCGTCGGCCAGTACCAGAACGTCGGCCGGGGAGCGCTGGCCGGATCCCGTCAGCCGCTCCCCACCGGCTTCAAGCAGGTTTTCAATCCTGAAACTGAGTCCCACCGCCGGCGTCGGCGCCTGCGGGGAGATTGCGGAGAGCAGGTCGTCGTAGCGACCGCCGCCGCCGACCGCCAGCCACTGGTCCGCGCTTCGGCAGTAGACGTCGAACACCAGGCCGGTGTAGTACTGCAGTCCGCGCCCCAGGGCCGGATCGAACTCGAGTCCGTCGATGTCCTCGCCGCTGGCGCGCAGAAGCTTGACCAGCCGGTCGATTTCGGCCAGCGGGCCGGCGTCGATCCCGCGCTGGGCGAGCACCATGCCGGTGGATGCGAGCGCCGAATCCGCCGGACCGCTGCACGTGGCCAATTCGCTCAGGAGGTCGAAGGCCTGATTAAGACGCTCGGTTTCGTCGCCGCGTTCGAATTTGGCGGCCAGGCGGTCGACTATCTGGTCGCGGCTGCGCGCCCCGATCGGATCTTCCCCGCCCCCGGCGATCGAGGCCACCAGAGCGTCGAGTCGGTCGCGGTCAAGGCCCGGCCCCCATCCCAGGTCCTGGGGCGCGGCGGCGCGGTACTTCCGGAGCGCATCCTCGCGCACCGAATCGATGCCGCCGCCGGGCGCGCGCAGGTCGGCCAGGCCCTCCAGCAGGATCGATCGGGCGCGTGGCGAGAGCCCCAACTGGGCCAGGACGTCTGAGAGCAGCCCCAGGTGTCCGAGCACGATCCGGCGTTCCCACAACTGCGCCTGCGAGAGCGCCGCATAGGCCAGCGCGATCACCTCGGCGTCGCCGGCTGGACCGCCGATCCCGATGAGTTCGGCGCCGACCTCGGTGAACTGTTCGATGTCCCCTCCGCCGCCTTCGCCACGTCGGAATGCCGACCCCGAGTACATCAGTCGGGCCGGGCACTGGCGTCGCCGGTCCGCGGCCCAGGCTCGGGCCACCGAAGCCGTCAATTCCGGCCGCAGGCACAGAATTTGACCGCCACGGTTCGGAAATTCGAGCAGTTGCGAGACGACCCTTGCGCCGGCTCGGCGCTCGTACAGGTCGACCGCCTCGATCAGCGGAACGCCAACCCCCTGGTAGCCGAATCCGGCGATCGCGTCCAGCATGAGGGAGCAGACCGCACGCTGCGCGGCCCAAGTCTGCGGCGGCAGGTCGCGCGTGCCCTCGACGCGGTCAACCGTCGAAGTGTTCACCGCGGTCCCGCCCGGCGGGGCTCGAGGCGTTCGCGGCTGTCGAGCAGGATGGTGACCGGTCCGTCGTTAATCAACTCCACCTCCATATTGGCCCCGAATTCGCCGGTGGCAACCTCCGGGCCCAGATCCGCGATTCTGGCGGCCAGGCGCTCCAGCAGTCTCCGGGCCAGTTCCGGGGCCGCCGCCCCGCCAAAACTCGGACGCCGACCCTTGCGGGTCGAGCCCAGCAGGGTGAACTGCGAAACCAGCAGCACCTGGGCGCCGCAGTCGATCAGCGAGCGTTGGAATTTGCCGTCGCGATCGAAGATGCGCAGATTAACGATCTTTTGCGCCAGCCAGTCGACATCGTCATCGCTGTCGCCGTCGGCCGCTCCGGCCAGCACCAGCAGACCGCGCGATATGGCCGCGACCTCGCGGCCATCCACCCGGACGCTAGCGCCGGATACCCGCTGCAGCACCGCCTTCATGGCCAGGCCCGCCGTCAGCCACCGGCCGCGGCTCCGGCCGGGGTGGACTTGGTCGGTGACTCGGATTTGGCCGAAGCGGATTCGGCCTTGGCGGGCGCCGCGTCGGACTTCGGCGCCGAGTCCGAATCCTTTTTGGCCGCCGCTTCTTTCTTGGCCTCTACGGCTTCGGAAGTCTTGGGCTTGGGGCGCGAATCGGTCTTGTACCAGCCCGAGCCCTTGAAAATCACCCCGGCCGGAAAGATCACGCGCCGCAGGCTGGGGGCCCCGCAGTCGGGGCAGTCGACCAGCGGGTCGTCGGCGAAGCGCTGGCGGACTTCGGAGCCCGCGCCGCAGGCGTCGCAAGCGTACTGATACGTCGGCATCGTGGTGTGGTTGGGGGTCGGGGGAGGGTCGCGGCCGCAAGCGGGGCGCAACCGCTAAGGAAGCCAAATTCTAGGTAAGGCGCGCAACCACCGGGAATCGCCGTGGCGCCGATGCCGGGGACCGGACGTGATCCCCCGGGACTCCCAACGGTTCAGGCGTCTTTCCTAAACGGTGACGCAGGGGCCGGCGCCGACCTGGATTGGCGGCGGAATTGACTATCCGACCAAGCGAACCGATCGGACGCCGCCCAATTCGGACGGCCGACCGGCGGGCCAACCGAATGCTCAACCGCGATTGGCCCGCTCGAGCGCCTCCAGGTTCAATTGCGCCCAATCAAATACATCGCGGTTCCGTACTCTTCGCCGCAACCGGCGCATGCGGCGCTCCTGCTCTTTGCCCGGCAGGGTGATCGCTTCGTACATCGTTCGCGCCAGCCCGTCGATATCGTGCGGATTTACTTGCAGCGCGTCCGGCATGTAGTTGGCCGCGCCGGCGAATTCGGAGAGGACCAGCACCCCGTTGTTGTCGTGGCGGGCCGCGCAGTATTCCAGCGCCACCATGTTCATCCCGTCGCGCAGCGGGGTTACCAGCATCACGTCGGCGGCCAGGTAGTAACTCATCAGCTCCTCGACCGGCAGCGAGCGGTACAGGTAGTGGACGGGAACGCGGCCCAGGCGCGCGAACCGGCCGTTGATCTGGCCCACGAGCCTTTCAATCCGTTCGCGAATGCGCTCGTAATCGCCGACCCGTTCGCGGGTCGGGACCGCCACCTGCACCAGGACGCAGCGTTCGGCAATCTGCGGGTAGCGCTCTAGCAACGTGGCAAATGCCCGCAGGCGGATGTCGATCCCCTTGGTGTAGTCGAGCCTGTCCACTCCCAGTACGATCGCGGCATCGCTGCTGAAAATCTCGCGCAGACGGGCGGTTTGCCGCTTCACCGCCGGTGTAACCGCCAGGTCGGCGAAGAACTTGTAGTCGATCGCGATCGGCGCTTCCATGAGCGTTACTTCACGGCCCTGCCAGCGCAGGCTGGTGAACGACCCTTCGGCGGCGGTGTACTGGCGGGCGGCCAGCGAAAAGTTGTTGCGGGCCCGGCGCGTCTGGAATCCCAGTACATCAGCCCCCAGCATTCCTTCGAGCATTTCACGGCGCCAGGGAAGTTGACCCAGCAGGTCTACCGGCGGGAAAGGGATGTGCAGGTAGTACCCGATTGCAACGTCAGGGCGCAACGCGCGCAGCTGCCCCGGGACCAGGTTCAACTGGTAGTCGTGGACCCAGCAGATGTCGCCGGAACGCAGCAAGCCGGAGGCGGCGTCGGCGAAGCGGCGATTCACATCCACGTACGGCCGCCACCAGTGGCGGTGATATTCGGGGGTGCGCAAGGCGTCGTGGAACAACGGCCAGATGGTCCCGTTGCAGAACCCGTAGTAGTAGTCGTCGACTTCCTCGGCGCTGAGGCGTACCGCGCGCAGGTTCAAGCCCTCGTGCTCGAAGTCGTAGGGACCGTCCTGCGGCACGCCGGACCAGCCGACCCAGCTGCCGCGGCCCCGTCGAAGGACCGGGGCGATGGCGTTGATCAGGCCGCCGGAACTGGTAACCCAGCGCCCTTCGTCGTCGCGACGCACCGGCAACCGGTTGGATACCACAATCAGGCGGCGATCGTCGGCTTCGATGTTCCCTCCCGGTCGGCGGTCGGGCCGCCAATCGGCCTCGGGGGCGCCGCAGTCAATTTAAGCCCCCGCCGGGCCGAGCCCGGAAATTCGATAATCGCTTGGCGCTGCGACGAGACGCTTCACGAGGTGCGCTTGATCATTTTCGAGTGGTCGCTCAGGCTGGCCGGGGACGGCGAGCCGCCGGCCGCCGAGGACACTGGAATTTGGCTGCAGCGGCAGTTTGCCGGGATCGGCTGGCCGCCGCCGCGGATCTTTCACAGCAATGCCGACCGCGACCTGCTGCGGGTCGAATGCCGGTTCGAGGACCTGGATTCTTTCGAGTCCGCCTGGCCCAGGTTCGAGTCGGCCGGGCTGGGTCGGCGCCTGGGGCGCGAACTGGGGCTGGAGTTTGACGACGCGTCGGAGTGCCGCCAGCTTTACTCCACCCAATACGTGCGAAGCGCGGTAGACGAGACCTAGTTAACGCCGAACCGGTCCGCTAACCGCGGCCGGAGCGGGCTTGATCGCGCAGTTCGCGCATCCCGAGGGTCTTTATGCCGCGGGCGGCGAACTCACCGGCCAGGGCCCCGCCGGGCGCAAACAGGAAACGTTCCGAGTCGCGCTGCATCCAGTCGGGCGCAAACGCCTTGAGGTCGCTGCCGCCCAGGGCCGAATGCAGGATGAAGTAATTCCTGGCGTCGGGCAGCCCGTCGATCCGCAGCCGGTGGTGATGTTCGGCCACGAACGGGTTGTACCAGGGAGTTTCGGCCTCCACGAGGTCAAAGACCGGAAATCCCCGCTGGGTGACCGACGCGGCCATTTCCCGGGTCAGGGCCGGGTCGGTCCGAAGTCCGTGCTGGGCGAGCATGTCCACGTCGTCGGACATGGCCGGCGGCAGCGCCAGGACCGGCAGGTCGTATTCGAGCCCCAGCTCGATGTAGTCGCGGTAGAAGGCCTTGTCCAGCGCGGTGCCCATGTGGGCGTCGACGTGAGTCACGTCGATGCCGGTATCCAGCAGGAGTTCGAGCTGGGCCCGCATCTCGCGCCGAACCTCCGCCGGGTCGGCGTGGGCGATCGTCTCGCGCGACTTCTGCCACAGCGTTCCGTCGGGACCGCACAGGCTGGGCACGTCATCTAGGACCGGGCCCCACGCGAACCCCGGAAATTCGTTGTTGAGGGTGATGTGGCAGCCGACGTCCAGTTCGGGGCGCTCGCGGGCGATTTCGACCATTTCCGCAAATCCCGGACAGGGGACCATGATCGAGCCGCAGGTGGCCGCCCCCTCCATCGCTTCCACGCCGCCCAGGTTGGCAGGGCGCGACATGCCGAGATCGTCTACGTGAATCACCGTGAAGTTGTCCATTAGCTGCGTCCTTGCAACTTGACCGGCACAAATGCAGTTTGGCGCGGGTTGTCTTTAGACCCCCTCCTTGATCTTCCCCGGAAGGGCTGGGAATTCCGCGGTTGCCGGCCCGGCCGGGGACGGCGGCCTATCGGGTCCGCTCCGCCCGCGCCCGATCGCGCAACTCGCGCATTCCCGTGGTGGCGATTCCCCGGCTGGCGATTTCGCCCTCCAGGGCCCCGCCCGGAGCAAACAGGTACCGTTCCGCGTCGCGCTGCGGGCAGTTGGGCGCGATCGCCCGCAGTTCGGGTCCCCCGAGCGCCGAGTGCAGCACGAAGTAGTTCGATCCCTCAACCAGCCGGTCGATTCGCCGCAGGTGGTGCTGTTCGGCCTCCATGTGGTCGTAATTTGGGGTGTCGACTTCCACGAGGTCGAAAACCGGGAATCCCAGCTCGGCCACCGCGTGTTCCATCTCGCGATTCAGGTCCGGATCAATGCGCAGGCCGGCGCTGGCGAGGTCCTCGGCGGGTATGTTGACCGGCAGGGTAAGCACCGGAATGTCGAATTCCAGTCCCAGTTCTATGTATTCGCGGTAGAAGGCCTGGTCCCAGGCAGTACCGCAGTGGGAATCGATGTGGGTCACGTCTATTCCGGTTTCAAGCAGCAGCTCGAGCTGGGCCCGCATTTCGCGCCGCACCTCTTCGGGGTCGGCGTGGGCGACCGTGTCGCCGGGATCCGGCCAGAGATTCCCGTCGGGACCGCACAGGCTGGGCACGTCATCTAGGACCGGCCCCCAGCCGAACCCCGGAAATTCGTTGTTGAGGGTGATGTGGCAGCCGACGTCCAGTTCGGGGCGCTCGCGGGCGATTTCGACCATTTCCGCAAATCCCGGACAGGGGACCATGATCGAGCCGCAGGTGGCCGCCCCCTCCATCGCTTCCACGCCGCCCAGGTTGGCCGGGCGCGACATGCCGAGATCGTCGACGTGTACTACGACGAAGGCTTCCACCGCGCCGCCGCCGTTCCCGGGCGCGCTTGTTCCGAGGGATGCCGCCGCGGGGCTCAGATTTGCCCGGCCCGGATCATCCCCTGGAGAACGGGGTAGTTGACGGTCGAGAAACCGAGTTCGGCGATAGCCGCTTCGATCTGCCCTCCGGCCGCGTAGAGATACCGCTCGGCGTCGCGCATCATCCAGTCCGGGGCGAAGTCTTTCAATTCCTGGGTCGGATAGGCCGAATGCACCGCCAGGTAGTTGAGCCCCGGTCGGCACTGCTCGAGGCGCGCGCGATTGTGCTCGGCGGCCACGAAGGGGTTGTACCAGGGCGTGCCCGGAATCGAGCGCTCGAACACCGGATTGCCCCGGGCCTGCATCCGGTCCAGGACGGTTTCGAAGTGCTCGCGGTCGCGCCGCAGGCCGTGCTCGATGTTGAACAAGTCGCCGGCGCCGTCCGGCAGGCGGCGCAGCAGCACCGGCAACTCGAAGTGCTCAGCGAGCTGCACGTAGTCGTCGAAGAAATTCTGATCGGTGGCGGTCCCCATGTGGGCGTCGATGTGGCTGATCTTTACCCCGGCGTCGAGAAGGTAGGAGACCTGCGCGCGCATCTCGCGCTTGACCTCGGCGGGGTCGGCATGGGCGATGGTCTCGCGCGCGGTCTGGAAAAGGAAGCCGTTTTCGTCACTCAACGTCGCAACGTCGTCCAGCAGCGGCGGCCAGCGGTAGTCGGGGAATTCGGCGTTGAGCGTTATGTGGCATCCGAAATCGAGATCTTCGCGCTCTAGGGCGATCGCGACCATCTCCTCAACGCCGGGGCAGGGGACCATGATCGAGCCGCAGGTGGCCGCCCCCTCCATCGCCTCGATCCCGCCACGGTTGGCGGCGTGCGACATTCCCAGGTCGTCGACGTGGATCATCACCAGCGTCGGGTCGTTTTTGGCCATTGGCGCATCCCCATCTGCCGGTTGCAGCCACCGGTTCCGCTCCCGGATTGCAGAACCCTGGCGGTGCTGCGACTATGCTCAAGATTAAGTTTGGCGGACCCGGCCGCCAGGGCCCGCACCGGCCCAATCGGCAGGACCGGCAACCGCCCGGTCGGTTTACCCAAAGACCGCTCCAAACCAAGCAGGTCAGGATAGCTTCGTGGCTGAGAAATTAGGTGTCGGCATCATCGGAGTGGGCAGCATCGCAACGATGTGCCACATCCCCGGCTACCAGGCCATTGCCGATCGGGTTGAAGTGCGCGCGGTCGCCGACGTAGTCGAGGAACGGGCCCGCGAGGTGGCGGCCGAATTCTCGGTGCCGAGGGCGTTCGCCGACTACCGCCAGCTGCTGGAACTGCCCGAAATCGACCTGGTTTCGGTGTGCGTTCCGCCGTTTGCGCACCGGGACTGCGCGGTGGACGCGCTCGGCGCGGGCAAGCACGTCCTATGCGAGAAACCGATGGCGATGAACAGCGCCGAGGCGGGCGAAATGATCGCCGCCGCCGAAAGCGCCGGCAAAAAACTCTCGGTGCAGTTCCAGACCCGGCAGACCCCGCAGGCCAGGCTGCTCAAGTCCAAGATCGAGCAGGGCGAGTTGGGACGGATCTACTTTGCCCGCGCCCAGTACTTGCGCCGCCGGGGAATCCCTTCCTGGGGGATGTTCCACAGCCGCGCTCACAACGGCGGCGGGGCGCTGATCGACGTCGGAGTGCACATTCTGGACCTGACCATGTGGTTGATGGGTTCGCCGAAGCCGGTGGCCGCGTTCGGATCCACGTTCGACTACCTGGGCCGCCGTGACGACATCTGGAATTCCTTCGGTCCGCACAACCATGCCGAATTCGACGTCGACGACTCGGCGTTCGCCTGCGTCAAATTCGACAACGGCGCGATCGTGAACTTCGAATGCTCCTGGGCGGCGAACTTCCAGGCCCGCGCCCAGCAGCAGCTGACCATCGCCGGCGATCGGGGTGGCGCCCAGGTCTTTCCGCTCAAACTCTTCGGGGACGACGGCGACGCTCTCTACGACATCGAGCCGGGTCCGTTCGAGGAGCTCGATTACAAGGCGCAGCACCGCGCGGCGATCGACCGGTTCGTCGACGCGGTCGAGAACGACCGGCCGGTGCTGGTCGAGCCGCAGCAGGCCCGAGCCGTGACCCAGGTCATCGACGCGATCTACGAATCGACCGAAAGTGGCGGACTGGCCCGAATCGGTCCCTGAACCGGTGGCCCTGGGAGTCGTCCTGGCCGCCGGATCGGGCCGGCGGATGGGGCAGGCCAAGGCGCTGCTCGATTGGGGCGGGGTGCCGCTGGTCGTCTGGCAGGCCAGGTCCCTTATTTCCGGCGGGTGCGAGAAGGTTCTGGTCGTCACCGGCGCCGAGCACGCTGCGGTGGGAGCCGCGCTTGAGGGATTGCCCGGCGTGGCCGCACTCTACAACCCCGATCACCGGTCGGGGCGCTCGACCTCGGTGCGCGCGGCGGCCCTGGCCGCCGCGGGATCGGACCCGGCGATCCTCTGCAACGTCGACCAACCGCTTCGCCGCGAGCTGGTCGCGCTACTGCTGGGCGCGGCCCGCGCGAGCCCTGAAGCGCTCGTCGTCTGCCCCGAGGTGGCGGGTCGCCGGATCCACCCGGTCCTGTTCCGGTCCGAGCTTTACCCCGAACTCGCCGCGGTAGACGAGCAGTCGCTGGGATTGCGGGCGGTGGTTTCGGCCAACTCCGATCGCCTGCTGGCGGTCGCGGCGGACCCGGCCTGGGCGCCGCCGCACTTTAACTACCCGGAGGAGTACGAGGCGGCCCGGGCGGCCCGGTTCGGACGCCGGTAGTCGGCCAGGTCCGAGCGGGACAGCGGCAGCGGCAGGAGCTTGGAAGGGTTGAGCAGGCGGTGCGGAGCGAACGCGTCACGCACCTTGACCATCGCCTCCAGCGACGGCGGGTCCAGCAGCTCGCCCAGAAGCATGTTCTTCTCCATGCCGAGGCCGTGCTCGCCGGTCAGGGTTCCGCCGACCTCCATGCACACCTGCAGGATGTCGGCTCCGGCGGCCTTGACGCGCTCCAGCGAATCCGGGTCGCCGGCGCGGTCGAAGAGGACGGTTGGATGGATATTGCCGTCGCCGGCGTGGAAAACGTTCATGATCCGCAGACCGTAGCGTTCGCCGATGGCGGCGACCTCTTCCAGTACTTCGGGGAGCCGGGTTCGCGGCACCACCCCGTCCTGGACGTAAAAGTCCGGGGCCAGGACCCCGATCGCCCCGAACGCCCCCTTGCGGGCCTTCCAGAGGTCCTCGCGTTCGGCTTCGTCGGCGGCGCGCCGTATTTCGATCAGGCCTTCGCTGGCCCGGCAGATCTGCTCGATGGCGGCCGCGTCCTCGTCCAGCCCGGCGTCGATGCCCTCCACCTCGACGACCATCACCGCCCCCGCGTTCTGCGGTATCCCGGCCGACGGCACCCAGCCGGCGACCGCTTGCGCGCAGGGCTGGTCCATAAGCTCGCAGGCGGCCGGGATTATCCCGGCGCCGATGATCTCGGACACGACGTGGCAGGCGGCGGTGACCGTCTCGAAACTCGCCAGCAGGGTGCGGGTCGATTCGGGCAGGCGCAGCAACCCGACGGTGATCTCGGTCACGAATGCCAGGGTCCCCTCGGAACCGATCAACAGCCCGGTCAGGTCGTAACCGGGCCCCTCGCGGCTGGCGTGCATGGTCGCCACCGCCCCGTCGGCGTCGACCCACTCCAGGGCCAGCACGTGGTTGGACGTGACTCCGTAGGCGAGCGTGTGGGCCCCGCCGGCGTTGGTGCCGACGTTGCCGCCGATGGTGCACGATTTCTGCGAGGAAGGGTCGGGGGCGTAGTAGAGCCCGAACTCGGCTGCGGCGTGCGAGATGTCCAGTTGGACCACGCCGGGTTGGACCACGGCCGTCCGCGACAGCGGGTCGACGCTCAGGATCTTGTCCATGCGGGCGGTTGAAACCACCACCCCGGCCTCGGCCGGAACCGCGGTCCCGGAGAGCGACGTTCCGGCCCCGCGGGCCACGATCGGCACGTGGTGGCGGCGGCAGATCCGCACCAGTTCGGCGACCTGCTCGGTGCTTTCCGGGGTGGCGACGATGTCGCAGGGATGGCGGTCGGTCGAGCCGTCGCTCTCGTAGAGCATCGTCTGGTGCGGTTTGTCCAGCACGTTTCGCGGACCCAGCGCCTGCCGCAGCTCGGCGGCCAAAGCGGCCACGTCGTAGGTCCGGTCGGTGATCTTTTCTGCCAGCGCCATCAGTTGAAGTGCTGCTCCCGGCGGTTGCTTAGCTGATTTTGCAATTCGCGCGTGCAGTTGCCCAGCAGCTCCAGGCAGGCTTCGAGGAGGTCGTCGATCCCGGGCGCGTTCAGGAGGTGCTGCCGCTGGGTCGCCGGAACCTGCAGGTTGGCGGCGACGGTCAAGGCGACCTGGAGCGGGTCCCGGCCGAGCGGCGGCGCGCTCCGGTAGAAGGACTTGAGCCGCAGAACAAGCTTCCAGTAGCGCGCGAACCCGGCCCGCAGGCGTTCGGCGTCGGCCATCCCGCTGGGCGAGGCCTTGCCCCAGGGCATCAACTCGACCTCGGCTTTCACCAGCGGAGCGGTTTCGAGGACTTCCAGTACCTTGAATCGCTGTCGGCCGACGACCCGGATTTCGCGGGTTTGGTTGGAGTTGTCCTTGCAGTCCACGATTTCGCAGCTGGTGCCCACGTCGCAGAATTCGGCCTCGTGATCGGCCACTTCCGAACCCTTGGTGATCAGGACGATGCCGAAGCAGCGCCGACGCTCGAGGCAGTCCTGAGTCATCTGCATATAGCGCGGTTCGAAGATATGCAGCGGCAACTGGCATCCCGGTAGCAAGACCGTATTGAGCGGAAACAGGTCCAGGATCACGGGTTCTGGCTGCGCATCATTGCCAATTTTGATCCTTTGCCGGTCGATATTGGGACCGGTCGCAGCGGTCAAGTCATCGCAAGATTATTTCAAGATTTGCGATGTTCCATCGCCTGGGCGTCGCAGGCCAAGTCAGGTTTGATGTGTGCCGGCGTATATCTCGGCTTCCGAACCGCCCGGCTTGCGGTATAGAGCTCAGCCGCGCTCTCGGTTCAGATGCCAAGCACCAGCCGCAGCCCGCGCGAGATTCGGGTCAATTCGGATCCGCCCACCCGCCCGGCCGGCCCCACCAATTGCTCAAGATCAAGCGTCATGATCTGCGATACGTTGGCCACCGAGTCTTTCGGCAAACCGGTGACGGCGGATGGCAACAGGACATTGCCGGGTGCGTCGACCAATTGGAGGTTCGACGTGACGCTCAACGCGATCGTCGTCTCTATGCGGCTGCGGTTGAATCCGTCCGCCTGGACTATGACAACGGGTCGGCGGAAACCGGGTTGCGCTCCGACCGGATCGCCAAGGTCAGCCCACCAGATCTCGCCGCGTTCGACTACCAATCCGAAGACGCCAGGATGCGGGTCTGGGAGTGCCGAATGTCGGCGGGCAGCTTGCTCGGTACCTTCGCATAGACCTTGTTCAGTTGGGCAGTCAAATCCGCCTGCTGGTGCTTGGCGACGTATTCGGCTACCGCTTGTGCGTACAGGCCGCTTCGGGTGGTTCCGAGGTCATTGGCCAGCTTGTCGGCAGCCTGGAAAATCTCATCGGGAATTGAAATCGCAGTTTTCATACCTGATCATAACTTGGTATGATTCAGGTAATGCCGCAATCCGAATCGCCGCGGGTGACAGGGAATTTGCGCCGCTGGGCCCGTGTTCGCAAGCGTTCGGAAACGAGACGAATCTCGATCCGGCGCGGTATCTGAACATTCCGACGGAGCGGGTCGGTGCTCTTGCGCGTCAATCGAGTCCTTGCCCGGCGTTCGCGTCGTTGGCTGACAGCTCACCGATGTCAATGGACTCCGCAGGCGGGGGTGCGAGGCGTCGGCTCCGATACCGCCCCGCAGACTGCGGCGAATCCTCGATGGTCACTTCCGAGCGAAGATCGGTGCCCGTCGGGCGTGAACGCTCTTGGAAGTTACGAGGGCGCCATGTGATGTTCGCCTGGCGGGCCTTGGGATCCCGACTTCCGGATAGCGTCCGGCCTGGGCCGGCCGCTATCGCAATAGGGCAATATTTGAAGCGGCGCACAAGGCCCGACCGCGCCCTTGTTGCTTGATCGAAAAAGGGGATTCCGATCACCGAAGAGCGCCTCCGCCGACAGTTGGAAGAGCTTTTGGGGTCAGCAGCGATCGGTCCGGCGGATCCGAAACTGGCCGCCATGCTGGCGGCCCCGGGCTTGCTGCAGGCGTCGCCGCCAACCCCGGAATTGGCAGCCGCGGCGTTGCGGGTCTGCGCCGAGAGCGAGGCTGCCGCCATCCCGGTCGGGGCGGGCAGCAAACTGGCCCGCGGGCGTCTTCCCCGGAAGGCCAACGTTCTGCTGTCGACCGCCGCCCTGGATCAAGTCAGCGACCACCAGCCGGCGGACCTGACAGTCTCGACCCAGACCGGGGTGCCGCTGGCAAGGTTGCAGGCCGAACTGGCCGCGGCGGGCCAGTTCCTGGCCGTCGACCCGCCCTGGGGGGACGTTGCCACCCTCGGCGGGCTGGTGGCTAGCGGCGCCGAGGGTCCCCTGCGACGCCGCTACGGGGCTTTGCGCGACCAGTTGCTTGGACTGCGGGTCGCCAATCCCGACGGCACCCTGACCTGGGCCGGCGGGCAGGTGGTCAAGAACGTGTCCGGTTACGACCTGACCCGGCTGCATACCGGCGCCTACGGAACGCTCGGCCTGATCACCGACGTGAACCTGAAAGTCTGGCCGCAGCCCGAGGCGGAACTGACCGTGCTGGGAACCGGAACGAATCCGCTGCCCCTGCTTGAACGGCTCGCGGTAGCGCCGTTCTGGCCGCTGGCCGCCGACCTTTTCCTGGGCCGTGCCGCGGCCCATCTGGGCAATGCCGGTCAGGGGCAATTCCTGCTGGCGCTGCGGTTCGGCGGTCGGGCCAGCGCCAACGCGCGTGGACAATCCGATGCGGTCGCGCTGCTGAGCGGGGCCGGTGCGCCGGATCCCCAGGTCCTGGCCGGCGCGGACTCGGCCGCATTCTGGAATAACGCCGCCGCCCTGCAGCCGGAGTGTCAGGCAACCGGTTTCGCGGTTGCCGCCATCGCCCTCCCGGCCCGCAATCGCGTCGAGCTTTTGCAGGCAGGGTTGGCGCGCTGGCGGGAGGCCGGAATCGAATTTTCGGGTTGGGGCCGGACCGAACACGGCTGGTTCCACGTGGCCCTTGCCGGGTCCACCGGCCCGCGGGCGCTGGCCGGCGAGCTCGGATGGCTCAGACAGCAATGCACCGCCGGCCGCGGCGCCTGCGTATTCGAACACCTGCCGGACCAGCTGGCCGGGCAGCTCGACCCCTGGGGCCCCGCCGATCCGGTCGCGCAGGCGGCGATGGAGCGCCTGAAAACCGCGCTTGATCCGCGCGCGGTCATCTCGCCCGGCCGATACTTGGGCGGAATCTGAGGCAGCCCCACCATGTCCATCTGGCAGCAGAGCTCGACCTTCTCCGCCACCGACGCTCCCGACCCGGGTTTGATCTCCACCTGCATCCACTGCGGGATGTGCCTGCCCGAATGTCCGACCTACCGGGCCCTGCGGGTGGAGACCGACTCGCCGCGCGGCCGCATTGAGTTGGTGCGGGCGGTGCACGAGGGCCGGCTGGACCTGGCGGAACCCTCGTTCAGCGAGCACATATTCCTGTGTCTGGACTGCCGGGGCTGCGAATCCGCATGCCCGTCCGGGGTGGAATACGGGCAGATCATTGAAGCCGCCCGTGCCCAGGCGACCCTGGCCGGAAATCTGCCGCCCGGGCTGCAGACCGCCAACCGCCTGATGCGTCTCATTCTTTCCCGCATCTGGCTGCTGCGGTTGATAGCGCGCGGCCTGCGGATCTCCCAGCAGCTGGGTCTGGACCGCCTGGTCGGCCCCCTGCAGCGGATGCGGATCCTGCCGGCGGGGCTTGCCCGGGCGGCGCGCGGCGCCCCGCGGATGTCGGCCGAGTTCTGCGGTCAGGCCGACCTGCAGGTGTTCCCACCGCGCGGCCGCCGACGCTACCGCGTGGGAGTCCTGACCGGGTGCATCATGCAGGTCGCGTTCGGCGACGTGAACCGGGCCACGCTGGAGGTCCTAGCCGAGAACGGCTGCGAGGCCGTGTTGCCGCGGCAGCAGGGTTGCTGCGGCGGTCTCAGCTGGCACAACGGCGACCGGGCGACTGCGCGCGCCATGGCGCGCCGCAACGTGCGCGCTTTTGACCGCGACGACCTGGACGCGGTCGTGATCAATTCGGCCGGCTGCGGCTCCTCGGCCAAGGAGTGGCAGGAAATGCTCGAGGACGACCCCCGGCTGTCCGCGGCCGCCGCCCGGGTCCGGGCCAAGACCTACGATCTATCCGAATGGCTGGACCACATCGGGCTCGAAGGCGAACTGGGGCCGATCAACGCGCGGGTCTGCTACCAGGATGCCTGCCACCTCCGCCATGCCCAGAAGATCACCGAACAGCCGCGCTCGCTGCTTTCCCGGGTGCCGGGACTGGAATTGATCGAGCCCGATCGCTCGTTCCTGTGCTGTGGCAATGCCGGAATCTACAGCCTGCTGAACCCGGACGTTTCCGAGCAGGTGCGTTCCGAGAAGCTGGACACGATCGAATCCACGGCCGCCGACCGGCTGGTCACCACCAACCCGGGCTGCCAGATGCACCTGGCCCAGGGTCTGGATCTGCGCGGGAACGCGATGCGGGTCCAGCATTTGGCCGAACTTCTGGCCGAGTCCTACGCCAGCGCCCGGGAGCCCCAATAGGCGATGCGCCACTAAAATCAGAGCGCCCTGCGGCATCGCACTTCCGTTTCGAGGATGGGTGTTGGTGTGTGCGGTGAATCGGACAGTGCAGGGCGGTTGTCGACGCTCAAAGGATTAATCGTGGACGAAGCCTATTCTGAATCGCAGTTCCCCGATTGCATCGCCTGCGGCGAGGGGGTCCTGGTGCCTCTATCGGACTTCGGCGGACACGGGGCATCGGTCCACTACAAGGCGTGGGTTTGCACTAATCCAACCTGCAAGTTCAATCTCAAGATCCGCAACGGCGAGGTCTACATGAACGAACCGGTCGTCGACCTCCGTCATTCGGCCCGGCGCTAGCGGCGGTGCGCTGAGCGCGAGGGCTTCATTTGCCTGAAGAGCGCCGCAGAACCGGTGGCGCGCCACCCACCCGGCGCTGCCCGTATTTCCCGACCAAACTCGCCACCGACCCCTGCGGTCGCTGCCGCTCATACTTCTCCGCCGAGGCGCTCGAGGTAGTCGAAGACGTCCGCGTCTGCCCCAAATGCAGCACCGAAATCGAGCTGGCGGCCGAACTGGCCGAAGCGCAGCGCTGGACCAGGGCAAACTTCTTCGCCTGGCTGCGTTCGCCGCGGGCGGCAGTCCTCGGGGCGCTGCTGCTGTTTCTGGCGCTGATCATCGGCGGCGGCACGGTGGTATTTATAAACCTCGCCTCGACTCCGCTCCCTTACGAGACCATCCGCCGGGCGCGGGTCGGCTTCACCCAGGACTTCTCCCTGGACGGGCAGGGGATTTCGCTGGTCGAAGCCATAAACGGCGGTGGAGCCTGGGCCCCGGCCGGGGCCACCCGGCGTCTCCTGCTGGACGGCGACAAGACCGTGATCGGGTTGGCCGACCAACTGCGGGTGGACCCGCGTGACGTCGCCGCCCTAAACGGGGTCGGCGGCGATCACAAGTTCCGCTCCGGAACCATGGTCGTAGTGCCGCTGTCGGACCGGCACACCTCGGCGCGCCTGGTGGACGGCCTGCTGGAACCGAACCTCCCGGGCTGGCAGTCCGGCCCGGCACAGTTCCCGCTCGATCTCGTCTTCTGGAGCGAGGAACCGTTCCCGCTTGAAAAAGTGGTCATCTGGAACCACGAACTGGAGGAACCCGCCTCCTTCATCGCCGAATTCGAGGTTTACGGCGCGCCGGTCGATCCGCGGCTCAACTCCGGCAGCCTGGAGCTGCTGGGTGCGTTCGAATCGCCCAGAACCGTCGGATCCAATCCCCAATTCGTGGAAGTGGACCCGGAGCGCCCCGAAACCCGCTGGTACGTCCTGAGAGTCCTTTCCAATCACGGTCACGGCGAGTACATCTCGGCCGCTGAAATCGGCCTCTTCGGGCCCGAACCCGAGGGCCTGGAGCCGGTCGAAGACGATGGCTGAGGGCGACCGCCCGCGTCTGCTCGCCGGGGTTGCCAAGCTTCGCTCCGGACTGGCCAGCCAGCTTGCCGGCGTTTTCGGCCGCGGCAGCCTATCCGAGGACGACTGGGAGGAGCTCGAAGACCTGTTGATCGCCGCCGACGTGGGCCCGACGTTCGCGGCCGAGTTGGTCGAGGAGCTGCGCGGCTCCGGCGCCGGATCTGATGCGGAGCTGGTCGAAATCGCGCGCCGTCGCCTGCTGGATCGTTTGGGCGAACCGGATGTCTCCCTGCCCGCGCCCGGAAAACCGGCGGTGATCCTGATCGTCGGGGTGAACGGGTCGGGCAAGACCACCACCATCGCCAAGCTGGCGGCGCGGCTCAAGCAGGAGGGTCACGCGGTCGTGCTGGCGGCGGGCGACACGTTCCGGGCCGGCGCGATCGCGCAGCTCCAGCACTGGGGCAGGGTGCTCGGCCTGCGGGTCATCGCCCAGGCGCCCGGCGCCGACCCGGGATCGGTTGCCTACGACGCGGCCGACGCCGCGCAGGCATCCGGCGCCGATTACCTGATCGTCGACACCGCCGGTCGGTTGCAGACCGATTCGAACCTGATGCGCGAACTGGAGAAGGTCGCCCGCGTGCTCGCCCGCCGGATCGCCGGCGCCCCGCACCAAACGCTGCTGGTGCTGGACGGCATGAGCGGATTGAACGGGCTCTCGCAGTCGCGCAAGTTCGCCGAAGGAGTCGGCCTGGACGGGGTCGTGATCTCGAAGCTGGACGGGACCGCCAAGGGCGGCATCGCGCTGTCGGTGGTGGAAGAGCTGGGGATTCCGGTCAAGTTCGTGGGCACCGGGGAGGGGATCGGCGACCTGGCCGGTTTCGACCCGGGTGTATTCGTGGATGCGATTCTGGGGCGCGGACCGGGCGCCGAAAACTAGCGGTAGCCGCCCGCCATCGAGGGCAGGATCGTGACCGTGTCGCCGTCGGACAGCTCGGCCGCCATTCCGCCTCGTTCGACGACTTCGGTGTCGTTGATGAAGAAGTTGGTGAACTTGAGGACGTCTTCGGAGCCGCCGCCGAGCGACTCGCGCAGGCTGGGAAAGTCGCGGTAGAGCGAATCGAGCAGTTCGGCCATGTTGGCCGCCTGCAGTTGCACGATCGCCTGCCCGTCGGTGTGGCCGCGCAGGACGCGCGGGATTCGGACGCTGACTGTCATATTCCGGCCACCGCTCCTGGTCTTCTGGAGTCGCCTGCGGCCGCCGCGATGCTTAAATGCGCGTCGCGCGGCCGGTGCGGAATTTATATTGAAAGTCTAAGAAGGCGCGGCTTTCGATGGGAGGGGGGAGCTGAAAATGGCAGATTCAACACACCGCGTCGGCGATGAAGTGGTGGCCGAGTGCACGTCGTGCCACCAGCGGACCAACATCATGCTGCGGGAACGCAAGACCATGATGGGATTTAAGAAGGAACAGTACTGGTCCTGCGAGCGCTGCGGCAATCGCCAGACGCGACCTCCTACCTGACCGGAACGACTAAACCCGATGCGCCCTAGGAGCGGGTTGTACCGGCATCCCTGAATCGCGGACGCGATTCAGGCCCAGTCCGTTTGATGGCCCGGCCGGCCCGAAACATCTGAACCCTCCATTGCGAATTCCGGACTTTGTGCCCGCGGCAGGCTTGCATTACCGCTGGCCCCGACCGCTCCGCAACCGAACCGTGTCCGCGCCGAGCGCCGACCAGCTTTTTGCCGCGTCCCTGATCCCGACCCGGCGGATGCGTCTTCCCTAGCGTTGATGGATCGAATCAAAACCGGCACCGTCTGAACCACGGGCCGCAGTCCAAGCGCGGCGGGCGCGGAATTTATGCCCCCGAATGATGCCGGCCGCGTGGCCGCGGACGTCGCGGCGCAATCAGATCCGGGCAGCCGTCCACCCGGCCCAATCTGTCTTGCGCGCTACGCAAATCGGATAATTAGAGCCGTGTTTTTGCGGCAAGTTACCCCCAATTTGCGTAGATTGGCGGCGCTTGCAAAGGCGCCGCTGGCCAGGAGTTCTGCGGCCTGCCAATTCAATCCATTTCGGTTCGCGGCGCGAGTGAGCACAACCTCAAAGCGGTGGACCTGGACGTACCGCACGAGTCGCTGACCGTATTCACCGGGGTCAGCGGGTCGGGCAAGTCGTCGCTGGCATTCGACACGATATTCAAGGAAGGTCAACGCCGCTACGTCGAGTCCCTGTCCAGCTATGCGCGCCAGTTTCTGGGCCAGCTGGAGCGACCGCAAGTCGAGCACATCGAAGGGCTGGCCCCGGCGGCGGCGATCGATCAGAAGAGCGCCGGCCGCAACCCCCGCTCGACCGTCGGGACCATCACCGAGATTTCCGATTTCCTGCGGCTCCTCTACGCCCGGGTCGGCGAGCTCTACTGCCACGCCTGCGGATCGGAGATCGAGGCCCTTGGTGCCCAGCAAATCGCCGAGCGGGTGGCCGACCTGCCGGACAAGACCCGGGCGCTGCTGCTGGCGCCGGTAGTCCGGCACCGGCGCGGCGAGCACCGCGAACTGATGGAGCGATTGCGCGCCCGCGGCTTCGTCCGGGCCCGGATCGATGGCGAGACGATGCGCCTTGATCCGACCCCGCACCTCTCGCGCACCCACTGGCACGACATTGACGTGATCGTGGACCGGATCACGATCGGGACCGTCGGCCTGGACCGCATCACCGGGGCGGTCGAGACCGCGCTCGAGCTCGCCGACGGCCTGCTGTTGGTCGACTGGGGGGACGAGCAGGCGATGTACAGTTCCGGCCACGGCTGTCCGAGTTGTGGCGCCGGGGTCGAGCCGCCGGAACCGGCGTTGTTTTCGTTCAACAGCCGGCGCGGTTCCTGCCCGGCCTGCCACGGACTGGGAACCACGTTCGATTTTGACCCCCAGAAGCTGATCGCCCATCCCGAGCGTTCCATCGCCGACGGCGCGCTGGCGCTGACCAACCGCAGCGGCTGGACGCTGTACCTGCGCATGGACATGCTGGGCTGGGAATCGCTGGGCGAGGCGTTCGGCTTCTCGGTCGACACCCCCTGGAACCAGTTGTCGCAACAGGTCCGCGACCTTATCCTGAGCGGCGCTGGCAGGCGCAAGTACACCGAGCGCATCAACCGCGCCACCAGCGACGGACGCTGGCGGCGGGTGGCGGTCCGCGAACGGACCTGGCGGGGGATCCTGCCGATCCTGCGCAACCGTTGTCGGCGCGGCAACGACATCGCCAGTTGGGCGCTTCCCTACATGAGTGACCAGACCTGCCGCGCCTGCGCCGGGGCGCGCCTGCGGCCCGAGGCGCTGGCGGTGCGGCTGGGCGGGCGAAATATCGCCCAGACCCTGGCCCTGACGGTAGCCGAGGCCAGAGAGCAATTGAGCGGGCTGGCGTTCGATCCCCGCCAGAACCAGATCGCCGCGCCGATCATGCGCGAGATCGGTACCCGGCTGGAGTTTCTGGTCAAGGTCGGCCTCGGGTACCTGAATCTCGACCGTCGCGCCCCGTCGCTGTCCGGCGGCGAGGCTCAGCGCATTCGCCTGGCGGCCCAGATCGGTTCGCGCCTGGAGGGTGTGCTCTACGTTCTCGACGAGCCCTCGATCGGCCTGCACCAGAAGGACAACCTCGGACTGCTGCAGACCTTGGGCGCACTGCGCGAGCGGGGCAACACGGTCGTGGTTGTCGAGCACGACGAAGCGACCATACGCGCCGCCGACCACGTTGTTGATTTCGGGCCCGGGGCCGGCGACGACGGCGGGCAGATCGTGGCCAGCGGCCCGCCGGCCGCCGTACTTTCCGAACCCGGTTCGCTGACCGGGGCATTCCTGCGCGGCGACGAACAGATCCCCACTCCCCGGCGCCGCCGCGCCGGCAGCGGAACGAGCCTGCGGGTACTGGGCGCGGCGGCCAACAATCTGCGCGAATTGGACGTGGAATTCCCGCTGGCCACCCTGATTGCGGTCACCGGGGTCTCGGGATCGGGCAAGTCCTCGCTGGTCGACGACGTGCTGCGGCGGGCGCTGGCGCAGCAGCTGCACGGCGCACTTGCCGCCCCCGGTCCGCACCGCGGCCTGGAGGGCGTGGAGGCGATCGACAAGGTCATCGAGATCGACCAGGGTCCGATCGGCCGCAACCCGCGGTCCAACCCGGCGACCTATACCGGGGTCTTCACCCACATCCGGCGCCTTTTCTCGCAGCTCCCCGAGGCGCGCGCGCGCGGATTCGCGCCGGGCCGCTTTTCCTTCAACGTCAGCGGCGGGCGCTGCGAGGCCTGCAAGGGGCGCGGCTCCCGCCAGGTCGAGATGCAGTTCATGGGCGACGTCGAGGTCGTCTGCGAGGTCTGCGAAGGACGGCGCTTCAACCGCGAGACGCTGAAGGTCCGCTACAAGGGTCAGAGCATCGCCGATGTCCTGGCGATGCGGATCGACGACGCCCTGGAGTTCTTTACCAACCTCCCGGCGGTGGCGCGAATCCTGCAGACGCTGGTGGACGTCGGCCTCGGCTACTTGCAACTGGGACAGCCGGCCACCACGCTTTCCGGCGGCGAGGCCCAGCGCATCAAGCTCTCCAGCGAATTGGCCCGGCCGGCCACCGGGCGCACGTTCTACATCCTGGACGAGCCCACCACCGGCCTGCACTTCGCCGACGTGCGGAACTTGCTGGCGGTCCTGGACCGGCTGGTCGACAGCGGCAACACCGTACTGGTGGTCGAGCACAACCCGGACGTGATCAAGTGCGCCGACTGGGTGATCGACCTGGGCCCCGAGGGCGGGGCCGGCGGCGGCCGACTGATGTTCGCCGGCAGCCCCGAGGATTGCGCGGCCAAAGCCAAATCGCACACCGGCAAACTGCTGGCCGGGATCCTGGGCGCGGACCGCGACCGGCCCGACGGGCGCCGGCGCCGGCGCCCGCGCCGCGGCCCGGAGCGCATGCTCTCGATCGCCGGCGCCCGCAAGCACAACCTGCGCTCGATCGACGTGGACATCCCCAAGGACCGGCTGACCGTGATCACCGGTGTTTCCGGATCGGGCAAGTCCACGCTGGCGATGGACACCGTGTTCGCCGAGGGTCAGCGCCGTTTCGTCGAATGCCTGTCGGCCTACGCGCGCCAATTCCTGGGAAGGCCCGACGACGCCCAGGTTGAATCGATAAGCGGCCTGGCGCCGGCGATCGCGATCTCGCAGGAAAACGCCTCGCGCACGCCGCGTTCGCTGGTAGCGACTTCGACCGAGATTTACGACTACCTGCGGGTGCTCTACGCCCGCGCCGGACGCCCGTTCTGCCCCAACGGCCACGGCGACATTTCGGGAATGACGTCAACCCAGGTGGCCGACGATCTGGCCCGGTCTCCGGCCGGGACCCGGCTGGTGCTGGCCGCGCCCGTCGAGCCGGATCCGGGGCAGGACCTGCGCGAGCAGCTGCGCGGGTTGCTGCGGGAGGGATTCGTGCGGGCGCGGCTGAACGGCGAACTGATTGATCTGGCCGCGCTCCCGGATGAGTTGGCGTCCGCGGAGGACGCCCGCCTCGAAGTGGTAATCGACAGGCTGGTGGTGCGCCCCGACCGCCGCGACCGGCTCGGCGACTCGGTGGAGCTGACCCTGGCGCGCGGCGCCGGCCGGCTCGCAGCCCAGCTGGCCACCCCCGACGGGAAGACCGCCGACCGGGCCTACACAACCTCGGCCATCTGCCCGCAGTGCGGGGCTGGAGTGGGCGCCGACCTGACCCCGCGCCACTTCTCGTTCAACTCCTACCTGGGCGCCTGCCCGGCCTGCGACGGGCTCGGCACGTTGCTGCAGATCGACCCCGACCTGGCGGTGCCGGACCCGAAACTTTCCTACGCCGGCGGGGCGGTGGCCCTGATCGAATCGGATCCCATGGAGCACTGGTGGGGGCGCTGGGCCAAGGCCCTTGCCACGCACTTTGGAATCGATCTCTACCGCCCCTGGCGCGATCTGACCGAAGAGCACCGCCGGCTGCTGCTCTACGGCGCCGGCGAGGAGTTGATCGAGAGCCGCTGGGTATCCAGCAACGAGACCGGTGCAAGCGAGTCGGTCTCAAAGCGCAAATGGGAGGGATTCATTCCGCTATTCGCGCGCTGGCACGAACGCTCGCAGAATCCGGACCGACAGCGCAAGCTGGAGCGCTTCATGCGGACCCGGGAATGCAACCGCTGCGGCGGCGACCGCCTGCAGCCGGCCCTGGCGGCGGTGCGGTTCGCCGGGCTGACCCTGCCGCAGATACTGCGCCTGGACATCGCCGACGCCACCGAACACTTCGCGGCCGTCAGCGCCGACCCGGACTCCTTCGGGCTCAGTCCCAACGAACGTGAAATCGCCGCCCCGGCTTTGCGCGAGATCGCCAACCGGCTCTCCTTCCTGCTCGAAGTCGGGCTCGGCTACCTGGCCCTCGACCGGCGCACCGCCACCCTCTCCGGCGGGGAGGCGCAACGGATCCGGCTGGCCACGCAGATCGGGACGCGCCTGGTAGGGGCCATCTATGTGCTGGATGAACCGACGATCGGGCTGCACGCGCGCGATATCGAGCGTCTGCTGCGGTCGCTCTATCGCCTGCGCGACATCGGCAACACGGTGATAGTGATCGAGCACGACGAGCAGACGATCCGCGCCGCCGACCACGTGATCGACATCGGGCCCGGAGCCGGCGAACACGGCGGCGAGGTGGTCGCCAGCGGCTTGCCCACCGACGTCATCGACGCCGGCACGGCGACCGGGAACGCCCTCGCCGGCCTGCTCGGTCCGACCAAGGTGCGGATGCTGCCGCGCCCCGCGCGCGGGCAGCTGCGCGTGCTGGGCGCGGCGCACAACAACCTGCGCGATCTGGATGTGGAGTTCCCGGTCGGCTGCTTCGGCGCGGTCACCGGGGTCTCGGGGTCCGGCAAGAGCTCGCTGGTCAACGGCATCCTGGCCCGCGCGCTGCGCAGCCGATTGCACCGGGCGAACGCACTGCCCGGGGCCCACACCGGGATCGAGGGAGTCGAGCAATTCGACAAGGCGATCGTTGTCGACCAGAGCCCGATCGGCCGCAGCGCCCGCTCCACGCCGGCCACCTACGTGGGCGCGTTCGACGCGATCCGGCAGCTTTTCGCGCGCCTCCCCGAGTCGCGCGCGCTGGGGTTCGCGGCGCGCCGCTTCTCGTTCAACGAGGGCGCCGGGCGCTGTCCGGCTTGCCGCGGCGAGGGCCAGGTGCGGGTCGAGATGCAGTTCCTGGCCGACGTGGAGATGGAATGCGAGGTCTGCGCCGGGCGGCGGTTCAACCAGCAGACGCTGCGGGTGCTTTACCGCGGCGCGTCGATCGCCGACGTCCTGGCCATGACCGTGGAGGAAGCGCGCGCCCACTTCGCCAACGTTCCCGGCGCCAAGCGTCCGCTCGACGCGCTGGCCGACGTGGGTCTCTCCTACGTCCGCCTGGGTCAGTCGGCCCGCACCCTCTCCGGCGGGGAAGCCCAGCGCGTCAAGCTGGCGGCCGAACTGGCCCGGCCCGCCACCGGTCGGACGATCTACATATTCGATGAACCAACGGTGGGCCTGCATCCGGCCGACGTCCGCGAACTCCTCACGGTCATCGACCGGCTGGTGGCGGACGGCAACACGGTCGTGGCGATCGAGCACGACCTGTCAGTGATCGCGCGCGCCGACTGGGTGATCGACCTGGGGCCCGAAGGCGGGGCCGGCGGCGGCGACCTGGTCGCCGAGGGTCCGCCGCTCGCGGTGGCCGGCAGCACCGGGTCGCACACCGGGGCCTGGTTGGCAAAATTTATCCAGCAGGTTCGGGACCGCCACCGTTCGGCGCCGGCGACCGCGCCGCAAGCAAGCTAGTTTCCTCACAAGACCGCTCCCGACCCCGAACAATGTCAAACCGCACCCCTCTCATGGCCGGCAACTGGAAGATGCACCACGGTCCGGCCGCGGCCGCCCGGCTGGCTGACGAGATCGGTGCGGCAGCGAGCTCACATAAGGGGGTCGACGTGGCCCTGTTCGTCCCCTTCGTCTCGTTGTCCGCCGCAGTCTCGGCTGCGGGCAGGAGGCTCCAGGTCGGCGCCCAGAACGCCCACGAACGCCAGAGCGGAGCGTTCACCGGCGAAGTCTCGTGCGCCATGCTCGCCGAAGTTTGTCCCCTGGTCCTGCTCGGCCATTCCGAGCGGCGCCATCTCTACGGCGAATCGTCGACCCTGATCGGGAGCAAGGTAGCGACCGCGCTCGAGTCGGACCTGGAGGTCGTGCTCTGCGTGGGCGAGATCCTTGACGAGCGGGAATCGGGCGCGACCCTGGAGGTGGTTTCCGCCCAGCTGGCGGCCGGCCTCGAATCGGTCGGCGGGGAACAGGTCTCGAGAGTCACGATCGCCTACGAGCCGGTCTGGGCGATCGGGACCGGGCGCAATGCCACCCCGCGGCAGGCCGGCGACGCGTGCCGCGCGGTTCGGGATTGGCTCCGCGACCGCTACGGGGACGCGGCCGACGTTCTACGGATTCTTTACGGAGGCAGCGTCAATCCCGGCAACTGGGCGGAAATCGCCGCCGAACCGGATGTTGACGGAGCGCTGGTCGGCGGCGCTTCGCTGGAAGCGGAGAGTTTCAATCGGCTGATCGCGATATCCGCGGCGGCTTGACTCCCTCGGCGGGCCAAACGGCCGGGATGCGGAATCTACTGCGGCCAGGGTCCCTGGTCAGCTAAACCGGCCGCAAGATCTCGCCGACCGGCAACTTGACGTTCGGGTAGCCGCGCTTCCGGTTTCGATCAGTGGACCAGCTCGGGAAACAGTGCGCCGGACACCTGGTCGGCGATGCCTTCGGCATCGACCTGCAGCCGGCGCCGCTGGTCGGCCGCCGCCCCATGCTCGATGAACGAGTCGGGCATGCCGATGCGGTGGACGAGCGTTGCGCTAAGACCCGCCTCAGCCAGGGCCTCCACGACCGCCGAACCGAAACCGCCGGCGAGCACGTTCTCCTCCACGGTGACGATCCGCCCGGTCGCGCGCGCCGCGTCGAGGATCAAATCAAGGTCGAGCGGCTTAACGAAGATCGGATTCGCAACCCCGCACGAGATTCCCCGCTCGTGGAGAATTTCGGCGGCCTCGCTGGCGGCCGAGAGCGATTTGCCCAGGCCGAAGATCACGACGTCGCGCCCTTCCCTGATGAGCTCTCCCTTGCCTATCGGTAGCTCTTTCGGATCCGCGTCCATCGGCACCCCAACCGCCTCGCCCCGGGCGATCCGAATGGCGAACGGACCGGCGTGCTTGTAGGCCGTGTAAACCAGGTGCTGTAACTCGTTCTCGTCCTTGGGCGCGGCCAGGACGATGTTGGGTAGACAGCGAATGTACGAGATGTCGAACGCGCCGTGGTGGGTCTTGCCGTCTTCGCCAACGATTCCGGCCCGGTCCGCAATCAGGGTCACCGGCAGGTTCTGCAGGCAGACGTCGTGGACTATCTGGTCGAACGAGCGCTGCAGGAAGGTCGAGTAAATCGATACGAACGGCACGATCCCGGCCGAGGCCATCCCCGCCGCCATGCTGACCGCGTGCTGTTCGGCAATCCCGACGTCGAAGACCCGGTCGGGGAATTCCCGCCGGACACCGACCAGCCCGGTGCCCTCGAGCATGGCCGCGCTAATCGCCGCCACCGACGTGTCTTCGCGCATGATGCGGGTAATAGTTTCGGCGAACACCGCCGAATAGGTCGGCGCGCCTGATCCGCCGTCCAGCGGCGAGCTGGGCTGGTGAAACCTTACCGGGTCGTCCTCGGCGGGTTCGTAGCCGTGGCCCTTGTGAGTCACTACGTGGACGATGACCGGTCGGTCCGGGACCCTGGCCTGACGCAGGGTTTGTTCAAGCTGGCCGAAATCGTGCCCGTCGATCGGGCCTAGGTACTCGAAGCCCATCTCCGTCCAGAACATCGTCGGGACTATGAATCCGGCCAGGGCGGTGTTGAACCGCTTCACCAGGCTGTAGATCAGGTCGCCGGTTGGAACTCGCCTGGAAATGGCCTTCATCCGGTCCAGGATCCCCTGGTATTCGGGGTGAGTGATCAGGCGCTTGCGCCAGTTTGTCAGGAACCCGATGTTCTCGGAGATCGACATTCCGTTGTCGTTGAGAATGACGATGAACCGTTCGGGGTTCAGGTGCACGATGTTGTTCAGCGCTTCGAAGCTCGATCCCGAGGTCATCGCGCCGTCGCCGACCACGGCAATCGTCCAGGAATGCTCGTTTCGGTTGGCGGCTCCCTCGGCGATGCCGAGAGCGATCGAAAGTCCGGTCCCGGCATGCCCGGCGGCCATGGTGTCGTGCGGACTCTCGCGCGGTTCGCCGAATCCCGAAAGGCCACCCTCCAACCGGATGTCCTGGAATTCGTCGCGCCTGCCCGTCACCAGCTTGTGGGCGTACATCTGGTTGGTTGTGTCCCAGACCAGCCGGTCGGTCGGGCTGTCGAATACGCGGTGCAGCGCCAGCGTCAGCTCGACCACCCCCAGGTTGGAAGCCAGGTGTCCGCCGCGCTCGGTAATGACCGAGATGATGGTGTCCCGGACCTCCTGGGCGACCTGAACCATTTCTTCCTGGCTCAGGCGCTTGAGGTCGCCGGGCTCCTCGATCCGGTCCAGATATTGACGGTCTATCGGTCCTGTCCCTTCACTGGAATCTTCGGAATCCGAAGAAACATTGCGATCAAGTCCGGAGCTCGTGCGGAAGCAGGAAGTTGACGTCCTCCTCGACTCCGTCGAGCGAGGTGACCTCTTCCGGCGCCAGCGCGCTTATGACGTTGAGGATCAGCTCTTCCGGGGTCGAGGCGCCCGATGTAATTCCCACGCTCTCAACACCTTCAATCCACTCGGGGTCCAGCTCCTCGGGTCCGTTGATCAGATGGGCTGGAACGCCGTGGGCTTCGGCCACTTCACGAAGCCGGTTGCAATTCGAACTGTTGTGGGCGCCGACTACCAGAACCATGTCCACTTGCTTGGCCAGTTCGCTGACTGCGAATTGGCGGTTGGTGGTGGCATAACAGAGGTCGTTGCGGACCACGACATCGGCGAAGGATTCCTGGATCTTGGACACCGCTTGTTGGGTATCACTCACCGAGAGGGTCGTCTGGGTAATCACCGCCACCGGCTCGTCCCGCCCCCAGCCGGGCATGTTGTCTTCTTCGCGGTCGTCAACCAGATGCATTTCGGCCTGACCCATCGTGCCCTTGACCTCCTGGTGGCCGCGGTGGCCAATCAGGACGAGATTGCGGCCGTTCTTGGCGAACCGCTTGGCCTCGTTGTGCACCTTGGTGACCAGCGGGCAGGTGGCGTCAATTACTTTCAGGCCCCGCTTTTCGGCTTCCAGGTAGTCTTCCGGCGGCGAACCGTGGGCGGAGAAAACGACCGTGGCACCCTCGGGTATTTCCGCGACGCATTCGACAGTGCGGGCGCCTTTGTCCTCTAGCGACCGGACCACGAACGGGTTGTGCACGATCTGGTGTTTTACATAAACGGGGTGAGGGTACTTGCGGAGCGCCAGTTCCACAATCTCGATGGCTCGAACCACCCCGGCACAGAAACCCCTCGGGACACTCAGAAGTACTTTCACCTTCTCCCGCCCTCGCTAGGGTCGCACACGGCGCCCCTCAAACAACGAATCTAAACGACTCGCGCTTTATACATTCTCCACCCGCGATGCTGGCGTTGCCGCCGCCGGCCGATCGGCATCGCGTTAGCTCGCCAGACGGTTGTCCGAGCCCGGTTCGGCAACCGGACGCAGCGGCCGACAGCATCAACCGGCTCAACTCGGTGAACTGGCACCTGGGAGTGATCATCCTACCCGGCAATTGGAAACCCAGGGGAGGCCTGCCTTACGGCCGGCTACCCACGATCACGCTCTCCCTTGAACGAATCCGGCGCGAGCCGTTCCCGGGTAGCCGGCCCACATGCTGCCGGCTACCATCGGGCCCTTTCGCGCGGGCTGGAGCCGGAAGCCATCAACAGGATCACGAGCGTCAGTACCGTCAAACCCCCGACTTCCCAGGCCGGATCGAATTCATCCGCCAGAAACTGGGCAAGAAACAGGAATACGCCGGCCTGCAGGCCACGGTAGACATATGACCCGCTCAGGCGGGCCAGCGAAAGCAGCATCCCGGCGCCGATGTGCAGGCCGACCAGCAACGCCCCGGCCAGGGCCGGCAAAAGCAGGTCGCCGCCCAGGCCCTCGGCGAACGCGTCCGGCAGCCGGAGCTGCAAAACGTAGGCGCCGATGCCGATCCCCAGGCCCTGGCCGGCGGCCAGGGTAGGCGCCGGCTGGGTGCGGACCTGGCCCAGGATGTAGACGGTCGCGAGCGCGGCGAGCGCCAGGACCTGTCCGATCAGGATCGCGATCAGGCGCTGCGGGTGCGGATCCAAATCCGACCCCAGTCCCAGGCCGATCAGAAGGTCGGTCACCGCGTCGGCCACGTTGGGTTCTATCCAGACCGAATACAGCCAGGCGACCACCACGCCCGCGCCGATCGCGAGCCAGAACCCCCACTTGTCCAGGCGGGGCGGTCTAAATATGCGGGTCCAAAGCAGGGCCGCGGCAACCGCCAGGACGGCTGGGCCCCAGTGCAGGCCCGCCAACAATTCGGATCCCCATTCGGAAATTTCGGTCACCGCGAATCGGGCCTAACCGGCCGGTTTTTTCTTTTCTCTAACTGCTAGACTCCCCTGCCGTTGTCTACGGCACCCTCCGGGTCGGTGGGTGAGCGGCTAATACCACCAGACTGTAAATCTGGCGCCTTAGATGGCTACGCAGGTTCGAATCCTGCCCGGCCCACCCAGAATCACGCGGCATCCGAACCGCCGCGCCGAAGGTCGATTCGGCGCCAGTTCAGCCAATTGCCGACCGACCCAGCCGCTCCGGGTCCGCTGCCATTGCCGTGCACAATCGATGCTACGCTCCCTGCCCGGTCGGACCGGCGCCCGCGATTCCTGGTCAAAGCCGGTGATCGCAACCGGCCGGGTTTCCGTTCGGCTTGATTCGGACCTTCGTTCCCGATCCGCCGGCCGCCGGCCCAAATTACGGGGTTCCGGTCTTGCGATTCTGCGGTTCAGGACGGTTCCCGCAGCAGGCGGCGAGCCGCGGACTGACCGCTCCGCACCGCGCCTTCCATGGTCCCGGGCCAACCGGTCTGGACCCACTCGCCGGCCAGTAGAAGGTTTCGCACCGGGGACTGGGACGGCGGCCGCAAGCGATCGGCCCCGGGCAGGCAGCGGAAGGTGGCGTTGGGGTGCTTGATCACCAGGGCGCGTCTGACTTGGGCGCTGCGGGCACGCGGCAGGACCCGGGCCAGCTCGGCCAGCAGCTCGGTCTCGATCTGCGATCTGGGGGTTCGGGCGTATTCCCAGGCGCCGCTGATAGACACGCAGATGTACTGGCCGTCCTCGCCGGAATCCTCCTGCATGCGGGTCCGGTTGAACACCCACTGCAGGCTGCTGCCGCTAAAGCACGCCAGCGCGTCGTCCATGACTGGCCGGTCGTACCAGACATGCAGGGCCACGATGGGGGCGTGGGTGATCCGGTCGAAGCGCCCGAAGAATTCGTCCCCGGCCAGGTCTGGAGGCAGCAGGGGCAGCAGCACGTCGGGAGGCAGGGCGGATACGTAGGCCTCGCCGCGCAGGAGTCCGCTTGAGGTCTCCACCCCGCGTACCATTCCGTCGTCGACGCGGATGGCCCTGATCCCGGTGCCCAGCAGCACTTCCCCGCCGTGGCCGCCGACAAAGTCGCTGGCCGCCGCGGAAACCAGCTGCGAGAGGCCGACTTTGGCATAGCCGATGCCGGAGCTGGCGCGGCTGGCGAAAACGCCCTCCTGGAAGACCATCAGTCCCATGGCCGCGCTCACGTCCGTTATGTCGTCGTTGAGCGTCGGCAAGGTGATGAGGTTCCAGAACTCGGCTATCGCCGCCTTGCTCTGGCCGTGCCGCCGCAGCCAGTCCGCGAAAGTCTCGGATTCAAGGGCGGCGGCGTTGCGTTTGCGGTCGATCAGCTGAATGCAGGCCCCGCCGTAAAGGACCCTCAACCGGTCGAGCCAGCCAAGGTGCGGATAGCCGAGCAGCGAAGGCACCAGGTGCAGCGGGGCCGGCAGGCGCGCCCCGCGCAGGCGTCCGCGGCGTCCGCGGCGGTCGTAAATCGGCACGTCCAGGCGCGCCGCCAGTTGGGTGTTGCCGAGGACCCCGAGGCGCTCGAGCAGCGCGATGTATGCGTGGCAGCACCCGAGGAAGACGTGCTGGCCGTTGTCGATCTCCTGTCCGGTCTCGGGTTCAGGGAACGAGAACGCGCGGCCGCCAAGGAAGGGGCGCTTTTCGACCAGCTGCACCCTGCGGCCCGCGGCGGCTAGTTCGCAGGCGGCGGCGATTCCGGCCAATCCGCCGCCCAGGACCACTACGGGCCGAGACTCGGCGCCAGTACCTTGGGCCATATCCGGGCCACGAGCAGAAGTTTTTCGACGGTGCCGAGACTAATCCGGCCCTGGTAAATGTCGTAATCGCGGTCTTCAATCCGGTCCAGCAGGCGGGAATAGGTGGCCTCCAGCATCGCCGGACAGGCCCGCGAGAGGACCGGCAGCAACGGGAAGAGCTGGCGCGCGGTTTCGAAATAGGCCCGCGCCCGCTCCACCTGGAAGCGCATCAGGTCGCGGAAGCGATCGCTGGTCGAACCGTTAAGAATCTCGGACTCGGCGAGCTGAAAGCGGTCTAGATCTTCCAGCGGGATGTAGATGCGGCCGCGTCCGGCGTCTTCGGCAATGTCGCGCAGGATGTTGGTCAGCTGCATCGCCATGCCGAGGTCGACCGCGTGGCGCCGGGCGCCAGGGTCGCTGTATCCGAATATCTCCAGACACACAAGGCCAACGCAGCAGGCGACGCGGTAGCAGTAACCCTCGAGTTCGGCAAATGTCCGGTAACGGGTCGTGGTCGCGTCCATTTCCACCCCGTTCACGATTTCGCCCAGGTACTGGCCCGGAATCGCAAATTGCCTGGTCGCATCGGCCAGGGCCGTATACACCGGCCCGCGGGGACGCCCGTCAAGGGCATCGCCAAGCAACTGCCGTTGGTGGGCGACGCGTTGCAATTGTTCCGCCGGGTCGTCGGTTTCGTCGGCGGCATCGTCGCAGAGGCGGCAGAACGCGTACACCGCGTAAATCGCCCGCCGCCGGGCCGGGGGCAGGGTGATGAACCCGTAGTAGAAATTGCGCGCCTGCGTGCGGGTCAGCACCCGGCAGTGTTCGTAGGCGGCGTCCAGCTCGTGATTCAAAGCCGCCTCGCCCGAATGTTCCCCGGCCAACCCGTCTAGCGTCCCACTGCCAAGCTTGCCGCCGCCCATAGCATGATCCGCAGCCGGGCCGGCTTGGACAGCGTCGGCCTTGTCGCAAGGACGTCGTATTCGAGTCGTTCGATCGCATCCAGGATGTGCAGTCCGCCAAGGGTGAAGAGCCTGATGTCAAGGCGGGCGACACCCTTCACCCGGGCGGGTAGTTCGGCGCCCCGGTCAAACGACTGGCGCGTGCGCGCGACCTGGAAGCGCATGAGATCGCGGAAATTCTGGTCGCACCGGCGGGCGGCGATCTGGGCCTCGCTGACGCCGAAGCGGTCCATGTCGTCCAGCGGTATGTAGATCCGCCCCATCTGATAGTCGCGGTGAACGTCCTGCCAGAAATTCGTCAGCTGCAGGGCCGTGCAGGTGCTGTCGGCCAATTCCTGCCGGCAGGAATCGCGGTAGCCGAATAGATATAGGAATAGATGGCCAACCGGTTCGGCCGAGTGCCGGCAGTATTCGAGCAATTCGGAAAAGTCCCGGTAACGTTTTTTGCGCTGGTCCATGCGGTTGGCTTCGACCAATTTCAGGAACGGCCCCCGGGGGATCGAAAATCGCTGGATCGTGTCCTGCAGCGCGATGGCAATCGGGTGGCGCGGTTGACCCCCGTAGCAGTCCAGCAGTTCTTTTTCCCAGGCGTCCAGCTGGGCCAAACGATCGCCGGGTGCGGCGTCGCCCAGATCGTCTACGAAACGGCAGTATGCATAGATCGCGTAAACGAAGCGGCGCAAGTCGCGGGGCAGGAACCAGGATCCGACCGTGAAATTCTCGTAGTGCCGGTGTGCGGTTTCCCGGCAATAGGCGTACGAGCGCTCGAGCGTCCAATCCGATTGTCCGGCGGCCAGAGCCGATTCCACTTTCCCCCGCTCTGCTTGACAGATCTTGAAGTTGGCTGCCGGATTCGCCAGCAGCGATGGATCGCTGGGAACAGGCATTGCTCGGCAATTCTCGGCCCGGCCGGTCCCGGCTAAACCCATCGTGTGTAGATTCAACAGCGGGCGATGGAAATGCGTTTGAGTCTGCGGGCAGAATTTATCCTGAAATCAGGCGCCGCATCCGGCGCAATTGCCCGCCCCACTCTCACCCCCGGAGCATCGTTTTGACCGAGGCATTGGCTCGCGCCGGCATTAGTCACCCCTGGCTCACGATCGCGGCCTGGCTGGTGGCGTTGGTGATCGGCCTGGGTCTAAACGCGACGCTATTGGCCAGCGCCACCACGACCGAACTGACATTGGGCGGCGGAGTCGAATCGGACCGGGCGGCCGACATACTGGAACAGGCGCGCGGCCCCGATCCGCTGCTGGAGCTGATCGTCGTCCAGGGTGAAGGAACCACGGTCGCCGACCCGGCGTTCCAGGCCAAGGTCGAATCGGTTACCGCCGAAGTGGTCGGACTGGGCCCTGACATCGTTACCGGAGCCGCCAATTTCTACCTGACGGGAGACCCGACCCAGGTCTCACCCGATCAGAGCGCCACGATCATCCACGTCGTCCTGGCCGGAGACTTCCAGGAAGCCTCCGAGCATGTGGGCGAAGTCTTGGAGGTCATCGAAGCTCAGAACCAGGACCCCGCCTTTGAGGTGCTGATGGGCGGGCCGGCGAGTATCTCGTTCGAGCAGAACGAATTGGCCACCCACGACCTTGAACAGGGTGAACGGGTGGGCGTGCCGGTCGCGATGGTGATCCTGCTGTTTCTCTTCGGAACTGTGGTCGCGACGCTGGTTCCGCTGGGCCTGGCGATCGTGGCGATCGTGGTCGCGCTCGGCGTGGTGGCGTTGATAGGGCAGGTATTCGAACTGGTCTTCTTCGTCACGCTGATGATCACCATGATCGGACTGGCGGTCGGCATCGACTATTCGCTGCTGATCATCACCCGCTTCCGCGAGGAACTTGACCACGGCCTGGATGTTCCGGAGGCGGTCGAGCGCGCCGGCGCGACCGCCGGACGCACGGTTCTCTTTAGCGGCCTGACCGTCGTGATCGCGTTGCTCGGCATGTTGATCGTCCCGGCGGCGTTCTTCCGATCGCTGGGAATCGGGGCGATCCTGGTGGTCCTGGTGGCCCTGGCGGCGACCCTGACCCTGTTGCCGGCGGTTCTGACCCTGCTCGGGACCAAGATCAACCGGCTCCCGCTGCCGTTCGTCGGTCGCCGGCGCTCCTCCGGCGCGGACGCGCCCGGCGGATTCTGGGACGCCATAACCCGCGTAGTCACCAGGCACCCGGTAATAAGCGTCGCCGCGGTAGGCATTCCGATGGTGGTGGCGACGGCCTTCTATTTCCAGATCGAGACCGGTCTCAGCGGGGTCGACACCTTCCCCGAGGGGACCCAGACGCGCCTAGCGTTCGAAGCCCTGGAAGAGGAGTTCTCGTTCGGGCTGGTCAATCCGGCCGAGATCGTAATCGACGCTGATCTGACGGATCCCCAGGTGGCCGCAGCCATCGAGGCGCTGCAGGCTTCGATAGTCGCCGACCCGCATTACCCGCTGCCCCCGCTTCTGATCCCCAGCCCGAGCGGCGATCTAGCGGTCCTGGAGGTATTCATTCCCGGCGAGCCCAGCAGCCAGACGGCGGTGGACGCGCTGGCGATCCTCAAGGACACCCACATCTCCGCCGCGTTCGCCGGAGTCCCGGGCGAAGTGCTGATCGCCGGAACAACCTCGATTACCGCCGACCTGTTCGACGTCGTCGATTTCTACACCCCGATCGTGTTTGCGTTCGTGCTCGGCTTCAGCTTCATAGTGCTGATGCTGGTTTTCCGCTCGATCGTCATTCCGATCAAGGCGGTGATCATGAACCTGCTCTCGGTCGGGACCGCATACGGGTTGCTGGTCCTGGTGTTTCAGAAGGGCGTGGCCCGGGATCTATTGGGATTCAATGAGGCGCCGTCGATCGACGTCTGGATCCCGCTGTTCCTGTTCTCGATCCTTTTCGGGCTCTCGATGGACTACCATGTGTTCCTCTTGAGCCGAATCCGGGAGCGCTTCGACCAATCCGGCGACAACGCCGAAGCCGTAGCCTATGGGCTGCGCTCGACCGCGCAGCTGATAACCGGCGCGGCCCTGATCATGGTGGCCGTGTTTGGAGCTTTTGCTTCGGGCCAGACAATCGTCAACCAGCAGGTTGGATTCGGCCTGGCGGTGGCCGTGTTCCTCGACGCCACGCTGGTCCGCTCGGTGCTGGTTCCGGCCAGCATGGAGTTGCTGGGCGGCCGCAACTGGTACCTGCCCCCGTTTCTCGCCTGGTTGCCCGACCTGCGCATAGAACCTGCCGAAGACTAGATAGCAGTAACCTTTTGCCGCAACTGGTCAAGGCCGCGACCGCCGAATGAGGATCCCGAACGACTATCTGGCGCGGTACGAAGCCGCCCACGCCGCAAACCCGGCGATGGTCGACAACTACATCGCCCATACCACCATCGGCGACCCATTGGCCGACGCGGCGTTGGCCGTGATGGCCGAAATGGACCCGCACGAGTCGCATCGCCTCGTGCAGCTGGGCCTCGACGAGCCCGAATCGGACGAACTAAAGCGGTCTCCGGAGGCGGTACGGGAATTCTTCGAAAGCACCCAGGTGATTCCCGCATGGGTAGAAAACGCCAATTTCCGCCCTGGAATAAGGTTGTTTCATCGCAATTCCCAACTGGTGCTGGGCGCCATGGTTGGCGGCACCCTGGTGGAGGGTTTTTCGACCAACATCAGCAAATCGTTCTTTATCACCGGGCGGCTGCGCGAGCACGGAGTGCGTCGCCTGCAGCAGAACAACAGGCACATGGTGGAGATATTCATCCCCGGGGGACTGCAACTCGGCGGCGACGGATGGAAGCTTTCGGTACGCGTTCGCCTCATTCATGGCCAGATTCGTCGCCTTTTGGCCGAATCGGACGACTGGGACGAAGAAGCCTGGGGAGTCCCAATCAGCGCCGCCCACGTGGGGTACGCCATCACCGCGTTCTCGGCCCGGGTACTGATCCACCTAAAGAACCTGGGCGCCCGGTTCAACGAAGCCGAACGGGCCAGCTTCATGCAAGTCTGGCGCTATTCGGGGTACCTTATGGGCATCCCGGAGTCGATCCTCTTTCAAAACGAACAGGACGCGCTCGAGTTGTTTCGGATCGGCGGGCTTTGTGAGCCGATCCCCGGTCACGAATCGGTCGCGATGGCAAATTCGCTGGTCAATTCGGCGCCGCTGCTGGTGGGGATTTCGGACCCCGCGGAACGTGGCCATCTGGCCAAGTACATCTACGTAATCTCGCGCGCCTTAATCGGCAACGAGCTTGCCGACCAGCTCAAGTACCCGCACAATCCGACTTTCGGCGTGCTCCGGTGGTTCCGTCTGCAGAAGCGCTACGCGCGCTACATGAGTTGGCTGGTCCCCGGTTACGCCCAGTCCAAGAGTTTTGACGAGTTCACCGCGCTGATGGAAGTCTCGGCCTTCGACGAGGCGGGCATCAGTTACCACCTGCCCGACCACGTCTACGACGAGGAATCGCAATGGTGGTGAAACCGTTCCGCCCGAATCGGGCTAGCCGGCAGGTTTCTACGACGGCCTAGAGGGCCCGCTCGGCGGCCCTTAAACTTATTGGCTGCGCGCCTGAAATGGCGTTGCCGAACGGGCGAATACGCCCCTTCAACCAGGTCCCGTGGTGCAGCGGCCTAGCATACCTCCCTGTCAAGGAGGAGATCGCCGGTTCGAATCCGGTCGGGACCGCC
>VXNJ01000019.1 GCA_009840625.1 Chloroflexota bacterium
ACATGGGTGGGCTAAAGGTGTTGGCGAAGTGGACTATAGGTGGTGATCATTGACACGTTGTCATCGTAGAGGCAAAAAGACTAGGCCGGGACGTCTTGGATGGGATTTCACAATCTATAAATTACTGCCTAACCCATGGCGTCAAGTACTTTGCTGTAACTGACGGAGACCAGTGGCGTGTATATGAAACGCACAAACCGGTCCCGCTGGATCAAAAACTACTGTTGGATTTCAGCATCTCAAGTGCTTCGCAGCGAACGACTATGACAATGCTCTGGTTTTGGCGAGCAAACTTCAGCACTGGCGATCCAATTGATGTAGAGTTGCCGCCAGAACCGCCTGGTCCGCGAATACCCGTTGTCGAGACAGGCCCTGATCTATTGGCATTGAGCGAGGTGTCGCCAAAGGCCCATCAGCGCGCACCGCAATCGTTGAAGTTCCCCGACAGTTCCGAAAAAAGAATCAGACGCTGGCGGGAACTGGTGCGAAGCGTGATTGCGTGGTTGGTTGAAACGCGGCGGTTAGCTCTAGTGGATTGCCCGCTAACGTCTCCCCGTGGCACGCATTATGTCCACGTACGGCCGGAGCGCAAAGATGGAAGTCGATTCATTGACCCCATTCAAGTAAAGGGTCTGTGGATTGATGGACACGGTTCAGCTAGCGATCACGTTCGCATATCTAGGTACATACTCAAATCCAGAGGAGTCGACCCGGGCACGGTATTCGTGCGACAACCCAAGCCCATGAACTGAACATAAATCTCATTATGTTGAATGTACTGGCCGCAAAAAGGCGGACACGTTTCAATCATTACGAGTTGAACCATTGCCGTTAATCCAACAGTTTGGCCGGAATCACTTGCAGGCGTGAAAATTTACAAATCGGCTTAAGGCATTGTTTTCACTGTGGTGGGTAAGGGACGAAGAATCACGCCGAAAGAAGGTAACGAAACATTTGTGTCGGGGACATGTTGTCGGTCAAGCCGTCCCTGGCAATTGCCCGGAGGATTGATTTTTGTGGATGGCCCTGGCATCGGTACGGTGCTGCGATGGAGCACGCTTCGTTCCCGGTTGACAGTGGGTAGATGTCCTCCGTTTGTTAGCCGAACCAAGGCATCAGCATTTGTTTCCACTTGTTGGGCGTAATCACTTTTGGATTTCAGACGACCATGCCCACGATGCTTCGGTACGCGAGTCTTGAATAGGCGACTTCCGGACTTTCACTTATTGATTTCGTCGCACACGGATTTCGTGGAATCTAACCGGCCAAATTGCTACTCTTGAGAACTTCGGATCAGCCGATCATCTTCGGACAATTCGAGGCGTACGTAAGGGCGAGCCCTCTCGGGTACCTCGTTGTCGACAACAATGACTTGGATCTCAGCGTGGGTCGACGAAATCTCAATCAACAAGTCATAGATGGCTTCCAATCGTTGTGGATCCAGCCCTTCGTGTCCGAGGTGTTCGCTCAATCCATCGATGATCAAGATCTGCGGAAGCTTTAGGTTCAATTCATACGCTGTAAGGTGGTGGGCCAACGCGTGGGAAACATTGATTAGCGTCGCCAAACCTGGTGAACTGACCTCGGCGAATGGCCGTCCATAGTAGACAGGCAAATACGTATTGCGATCAATGTCCGAAGACTCTTTCTCTCCAAACTTTGGCGGCCTCAGCCGTTCCAGAATCTCGTTGAATCGGCTTTTGAGATGGTCCACTTTGTGATAACTGTCGGCGGTCTCCGCCAACGCGGCTTCAAGCTCCTGCTGAAGGGAATCTCGTTCGAATTTGAGTTGAGTTTCCAATAACTGGGCGTCATCGAGTTTCGCGAGAACGTTCAAGTACTCTTTCAGTTTTTCGGACTCAGCGTACAGTCGGGCCCTTTGAGCCGACGCAGCAGCGATGATTGCTGCCTGCTCGGAGACGTAGCTCTTTGTTTGAAAGTCAAGGTCTTGCCGCTTCTTGACAAGCTCACCACCCGATTCTTCCAACTGACGTTCCAGGACGACGGTTCGCGCCTCGCGCTCTCGAAAAAGATCTTGAGTTTCGGACAATTGCTGCTCGACGGCTCCTAGTTCCGAGATCAATATCTCGCGCGAAAACTCAAGCGAGGGTTCTTGGAGACACAGGTAGCAAGCGTCCTCGGCTTGCCTGCTTGAGGCGAGTTCAGAACCGCAGCGCGGGCACACGACAAACTCGAGATCCGTCAAGTGCTTGTGCGAGACGACTGATCGAGTCAGCTTGCCGGACTGCGCTTCAAGTTGCTTTGCGAGTTCCTCCAAGTTGCTGAGCGATCGCTTTTCTGCATCGATCGCCGCCCGGAGTTGAGCGGAGAGATTCTCAAGCTCCAGGATTTCGCTCTGCAGTTGCGCAGTATCTTCAGTCTTCCTAGGCACCTCCGCCAATGCCAGAACCTCACCCTCGACACGGCCAAGTTCATCTTCCACTTCCTTCAGTTCGTGCTCGATTCGTACCCTGTTCTCCAACTCTGTACCTTCGAAGAAAGTGTCAAAAAGAGCTTGGCGAGAACGTATTTCCCTCAGTTGACCTTGAACTTCTCGAATGCGTTCCTGTATCCGTGCTGTATCGAGATCGTAGAAACCATATGTGATGTCAAAGACATACTTCCTCTTTATGTTCTTGTGTGTGTCGTGATGACCAAATACCGAAAACCCCAATTCGTTCTGCGCCAAATATGAGTACAAGAGGTAGTCGTTGATGCTGACTGGAGTTGGATCCGAATCGGGCCGCGTTGGTGCGGAAGGGACGGCGATCCGCGGGAGATTCAATCGCGCGAGCAACCAATTCAAGTAAGTGTTGCCATCAGGCGATTCAGATGCTGGCAACCTCCATGTTTCGTCACCGCCTGCAATCTCGACGCGTGCATTCCTAGTAGTCACGGCTGGCCTCATGACTAAGTACGTCCTGTCGGCAAGCTCCAATGAACCAGTTACCGCGAATACATTTCTTCTCGCTTCGGAAGGAGGGCGTTTTAGTGAACTTCCAAGTAGGAAGCGGAGGTAGCGGACTAGCGTTGTCTTCCCGGAGGCGATAGGCCCCGTGATGATATTCAGGCCCGGAAAAAAGGCGATAGAACGATTCGCGCCTTCTAACCTGATTTCGTTTACTTGCACCCTCACAGCGACTCTCCCCAAGTCGCGCGAGTCACCTCGGGGAAATGCCGGTAGATGAAATTCTTTAGGTTGGTTCCAGATAGATCAAAGTGCCGTCGAAGCAGTTTGATTCGATCGGCGGTGTCTCGCCATGCCGCCTCGTCACCTATGGCGACCGCGATTGCGCGCCCCTCATTCGTCGCCCTATAGCCAATACCGCGATTGAAAGGAGCTGGTTGCACCAATCCTTTTCCGATCAATCTGCCGAGGACAGCGAAGTAAGCCGGGTCCCACGGACCGTACCGATAGCGAACCATACGCGATTCCAAGTCTGGTTGAGATTGTTCCAGTGCGCCCGACAATTCCGGCCGCCTGATCTGAAGTGCCCGAGTGAAGTAGCTAGGGTAACGGATTAGAAAATCGAGTTTGGCGAGCTTGGTGCGGCCCTCAAGCACCCTGTTGCCCCGACTGAATGCCTCTATCAGCAGCAGCAGCCGAGCTTCAGCGTCAAGTGACGGTTGGAATTCGTCAAGGGACATCGATTGACTCCCCCCAACCGAACACGCATTTGTCAGACAAGATGCATCCCTCGCCCATCAAGAGCATTGGATCTGCGCGGACTAGTTTGTGACGATCTATGGCCGCGGCTTGGGTGCCGAAAGTGTTGAGCAAATGATTCCACATCCCAATAGCCGGATGCGGTGACGAACCGTGCATTGCCGCCGCTGTGGCTGCATGTGTATGAATGCGTTCTTCCAAGTCAACGACCAAAGCGTCAACGGCGGTGAGATTCTGCGCCGAGCGCGATAGGCGATGGTGGCGAGCATTGGCCTGCAAAAAGCGCGCACGTTCGATTAGCTCCGGGGTGGCTCCTCCCAATATGAGCTTTTGAGTGAGCACAGAGACTGGCCCGCCACCCTTTTCTACGAATCGTTTGAGTAAAGGAATTCCCGAACTGCGTAGCACTTCGGCGACGCCAGGAAGGCATTCAGCATCCAATCTCTTTGCCTGGATCCTCTCTTCCGTTACGCCAGAGCGGCTCTCTGGGTGAATGACGCTTCGCGGCCAAGCCGCACTCAATCGTTGGCGCTGCATCCGCGTCTCGATTTCGTTTAGCAAGGACTCATGCAAAGCCTCGAGTTCGGGATGGGTTAGAGACGGAGCATGTTGGTGCAACAACCGCGCGTTTGTCGCGTGAATGTCAGTTCGATGGGCTGCACTCTCGTTGAGTGTCACTCTACGCAAAAAATCCTCTGCCGATTCGCGGGTTGCCCGGAGCTTTGTCATGACCATCGGTACGAGCGGAGAGCGGTCTTGTTGGGGGCGAAGGGCGCCAATTTCGTTACCCGTTTTCACCGCTCCTTCCAGTACAAGCTCCAACGAATGATCTTGACCTCTGGTCAGCAAATAGGTGCGATAGAGCGAGCGTAGTGCTCCACTTTTCTTGGCGAAAAGGGCAGACGCCGTCCACAGCCCGCGCTCCGGGTTGCGGCTTTTTACCTGTAGAAACCGCCATCCGGTCTTAGTTTCTAAGGCGATGTCCTCCAGATATTCTGGAATGACTGCCACGATATCGTTTTCGCCCAACAATGCCGACACGCAGAACGGAAGAGTCACTTCTGCTTGATAGCGAAATCTCGCAATCGTTTCGCTGCCATGGTCCCCGTCCGATATCACGCCGGCACATGACCTTGACCAAGACGATTTGCATTCGACAGCGATCTTGGAAGATCGCTTTGTGCGTTCAGTTCAACGTCAGTTCCGCGAGGTATCAATTCATCTAACCAGATTGAATAAAGGTTCAACCTAGACCGCCAGAACCATCAATGCCGACGATGATGAATTACCATGGACCACCATCCATGCGATTGCGTCAGAATTCTGACCGATTCTTCTATCCAGAGTGCCAACTGAGGCCGTTCGGCCGAGCGATGCTACCAAACCTGCGGCCTTGCTCGATTTATTGTCATATGTGCCTTTGAACGGAATACATTTTTGGCGCGATTGACCAATCCCAAAGAACTGGAGCCGTATCCAACGCGTGCCCGCGGCAGGGAGTGTGAGTACGAAGGCACGTCCACGCTTCAGGGGACGGTTACCGACAAAGGGAGCAATCCCGCACGCGGTTTCCATGTGCCGCCGCACCGACTCAGCTCAGTTACGGCGAAGTCAAACGGACGGCCGGGTTCGATGTTCTGGGGGAGTCGCTTATTCACTGCGAGCGCGTGAAGTCCAAACTTGCTGAACTCGCCGCATAAACCCGCCGCTTAAACCGCACGTGAATTCGGTCGATTTGTTCAATTGCCAAACCCATTTGGTGAGGGAAGTTTTCAAATTGATATGCGGTCGACTCCGCCCAAATCTCAAATCCAATTAACTTTCCTTTGGGAGGCCCTGGGGGTTGCTTAGCCGTGAATCGACTGTAGTTCCTTGTGAGGGAACCGAGTTGACTAATTCATTTGCGGTTTTCTGTTAAAGCGCGACCGTTGCCTGACCGACAGCTGCATCGCACCGGGGTTGCGCTTTTGAATGGCGACTTGAATCCGCACAATTCATGAGGTTGATTTTGAGCGGGACAGGCAGTGGCAAACGAAGCTACAAGACGGTGACCATTTAAGCGTGTTGTTGGAGCATTTCCATATCGAATTTGAATTGGATATAACCGTGCTTATTACTAATGTCAGCCAAATGTTTGACAAAATTCCGTGTACAGCAATGGAATTGCGGCTGACAGCGGACCTCAAGTTCGCCCGATTGCAGTTTTTAAAGAACGCCGGCCCAGGCAGGCTTGATCTTCTCGTTTCCCGCAAGCTTGCAACGTTTACCGCCTAAGAACTAATTGCATCCTGGTTAGTCGTCCCGGCGCCGCGAATTGGAATCGCATCGGTTGTCAGCGGAAGCGCCACTACGCCGCCCAATGACTCATATGATGGGGATTCAGTCAAAGCAAGGGGCGGAGGATGACTCCAAATCGAACCGTGTTGATCGGCGGCGGGACCGCCCGGACCGCCCCGGCAGTTGTTGGTGCATTCCTAGAAGCCGGCTATGCAGTCACGGTTACCGGACGCGACCCGGAACGCTTGCGGGCGGCCCTCGCGGTGATACCTGGTAGCGAAGCGGTTCACACCGTCATCGCCGAGTTGTCCGAGCCGAACGCGGCCATGGACGCAGTCAACTCAACGCTAGAGCGCTGGGGGCGGCTCGACTCCATGACTACGTTGGCGCAAACACCCTTCCGGCAAAGTCCCTTTGCCGAGACCTCCCTGGCAGAACTCGAAGAGTTGGTGCTCGGCAGTTTGTATACGACCTACAACCTGGCGCGAGCGGTATTGCCGCCGATGCTCGAGGCTGGAGGCGGGCACATCGTTACGATTGCCGGCGGCAGTGCAGTCGACCCGGCGCCGGGGAGGGCGCTGTTTGGGGCGACGAAAGCAGCGATCGTTACGTTGACCAAGGGCATAGCGCGCGACTACAAGCATCGCGGCATCGTGGCCAACTGTTTGGTGGCGGGCGGCATCGGCACGGAAAGGGCTCGGCAGTACCTTAGTCCGGATGAATTCGCAGCGGCTGCCACGCCGCAGGAATTCGCGAACGCGATAGTTTTTCTCGCCTCTGCGGAAGGCTCGGGAATCAATGGTGCCGCGGTCGAGTTGAACGCTCGGGAAGTCGACTGACCGCAGGTCCAGCCAGTCATTAGGAGGGGGGGCATGTCCCCTAGGTGCCAATTAATACCCCGCTCGAAGCAAAGTCACTTGCGTTGACGTCATTGAGGTATTCGTTGATCTGACGCCTTAAGGCAGCAGTAGGTCGGATTGCCCGCCGATTTCCGGAGGCGCAGACCCTTACGCGCACCCCGGTTGGGTTAAAACGTCCCGATCGCGGGACTAAGTTCTAAATGTGTTGGCTACTTCTGCGACAACAGCCATTCCAGTAACGCATCTATGAATGCGTCGGTGAAAACCATTGAATGGCCGCTGCCCTCGGAGACCCACAATTCGATTTCTATTCCTTGGTTGCAGACCGATTCCAGGCTAAAAGCCTGGGTTTCTGCCCCCTGTACGAATTGGTCCACGTCGAGCGAAGCGTATGCGCTGGTGCCTTCGAGCCAGCCACAACCGGCGCGGTCGCTCCAACGCACAACCATCTCCCTGGCCCCGGCGTAAAACGCCCGCTCATCCTCGCCTGTTTGCGACCGCTCGGATTCGTCGCCGGCAAATCTGATCACGCTGTCCTCGGTGCCGTGAATGTGCAGCACCGAAACGGCCGGCGCTCCTTCGCAACTTGAGTCTTCAACGTAACTCGTACCGGCAACACTGGCGACTGCGCGCAATCCAGGGAGTCCTTTGCAGGCCATGTGGTACGACATGAATCCGCCATTGGAGTAACCAAAGAAATAAACCGGCCCGAACTCATTGACGTCCATGACCGATGCCACGACTTGAGAAAGGAAGGCGACGTCGTCCTCGCCGGTTTTGCCGCCCGCACAACATCGGTCAGTCGGATTCCAGAACCGGTTCCCCTCGTCATCGGGCAATCCGTTCGGCAGCAACAGAGCGAACCCGGCGTCGTTGACCCGCTCGTGGAGGGGCACATACTCGGCGTGATCTGCCGAATTCCCGCCGAATCCGTGGAGAGAAACGATAAGCGGCGTTTCGCCGTCGACAAATTGCTGCGGGAGGATCAGTACCGAGGGCAAATCGCGCCCGGGATGTTCCACGAATTGGACCGACCCACCGAAATGCTCTGCCAGCGCGGCGGTCCTCGCTGCGACTTGGCCCTTCAGCGCCAAGGCTTGCTCGTCTTTAGGCCATTGACTTTTGGCGGGCTTGGCTGGACTGATCGATTGAGCGTTCGTCCGAGATTCCTGAGACTCTTCGTCGGGACCGTCCGACCGGACATCAACGGCGGATTGGTCGGTGTAGACCGGCAGCGATGTTTGACTTCCTAATTCGAGTCCATTCCCAAGTCCGGCACCCGAATCCACCTGGCTGCGCGCTTGGACTTCCCCGTCACGATCTTGGTTCGAATCGGCGCACGATGAAAGGGCGGCGGCCAGCATCACGCACAGCACGACTGAGCTCAGGCGAAGAATTGGGGCCTGGTCCAAGAACATGCTTTTTCGCCCCAATTCGGCCCGATACATGTGCCTCCGTGCGCGCTCTTCAGATCCGTATGGGCTTCCCCGGTTCGTCCCTGTCCGGGCACGGGTCATTTGACCAAGCGACGGTGGAGCAATGTCGCTGCTATGGGAATCAAGACGGCGCTCAGGACCAGCATGTAGACGATCGCCAGCAGGTGCGACATTTCCAGATTGCCGGTGGTGAACCCGCGTGCCAGATGCACGGCGGGCGTGAGCGGTGCGGCCCAGGCAATTGGTTCAACCCAATCCGGCAACGCCGATATCGGATAGAACGCTCCGCTGAAGAAGTAAAGCGGAGACGCCACGACCGTGAACGTCAGCGACAGGACGTGGATATTCGGGGCCAAAGCGGCAAAAATCAATCCCAGCGCGCCGAACTGCACCCCGATCAGGGCCGCGGCAAGCAGCACGCCCACGCCATATACGGATTCGATCCAACCGATCGCGGCAGCGACCGCGCCCACGCATACGGCCGTAATAATCGCCCTGGTCACGGCCCAGGAAATTTCCCCCAGAGCCAATTCGCGCGTACTGACGGGGGCGGTAAGCGTCGTCTCGAATACGCCTTTTTGGATGCGGAAGAATGCGCCCCAGGAGCACTCAAAGATTGCGTGGAACATCGCCGACCCAGCGATGACACCGGGAGTAAGGAAGATCGCGTAGGGTATCCCTTCAACGTCCTGTACCAATCTCCCAATACCGATGCCAACGGCGATCAGGGCGACGAAGGGTTCGAGGAAGTACCAGGACATGGCGGTTAACCACGTATGCCTTAGTACGAGGGCATGCCGGAACCATATCCCCGCGATGCTGCGGGGCCTGACGCCCGCGATGTAGCTGCCTTGCGCTGCGGCCACTATTCGTCCGCCAACCCTCTCCCTGCCACCGAAAGGAAAACGTCTTCCAGGTTGGCGGGGCGATACGAAACTCGCACTCCGTCAAGAGAAGACAGGTCCGGGCGCCCCCCATTGGCGGCCGTAACCGTAATCACGGCGCCGGCTTCCCGGTAGTTGAGGCCGCAATTTCGGATCCAGTCAATCGCGTCTTTGCGCGAGCTATTAGAGGTGCGAACCAGAGCCACTTCATCGCCGGCGTAACTGTTGACCAGTTCGTCCGGTGCCCCTTCGGCCAGGATCTTGCCGTCGTTCATGATCGCGAGTCGGTCGCACAAAGCGGATGCCTCGTCCATGTAATGGGTCGACATCAGGATCGTGACCCCGGCCTGTTTCATCGTTTCCAGCTCCTGCCAGACACGGTTGCGTCCCTGCGGGTCAAGGCCGGTCGTGGGTTCGTCCAGCACGATGACCTGGGGCGTGGTCATGAATGCCCTGGCGATCGCCAAGCGCCGTTTCATGCCGCCGGATAGGTTGTCGATTTCGTCGCCGGCGCGGTCGGTGAGATCGAAGTACATCAGCACGGCATCGGCCCTACGGCGAGCCTCCGACCGGGACAGCCCGGTCATGTAGCCGTACACGATGAGGTTGTTCCTGGGGTTCAGGTCGGTGTCGAGACCGTCCTGCTGGGTTACAACGCCGAGTACGTTGCGCACCTCCCGTCCCTGGCGGGCGACATCGATGCCCGCGACGGTCAACGCTCCAGAGGTAAGCGGCGAAAGACCGCTCACCATTCGCATGGTCGTCGTCTTCCCAGCGCCGTTCGGGCCCAGCAGACCGTACGTTTCGCCGCGTCGCACTTCGAAGGAAATGTCATCCACAGCCGCGACGTTGCCGAATTGCTTGGCTATGCGCGTCGCGCAAATGACCGCGCGTTCAAGCTGGCCTTGCAACTGCAATCCTCCGGCGCTGGAAATGTTCCATCACTCCAGGCGCGCCTATCAGGAGGGGGACAAGGATTCCCGGGTTGCCACCTGCGATTCGGTCAGGCGTGCATTGGGGTGCCAAGTCTATGTAAACGTTCAATTCATGATTCCCATCTGTGGAGAAAGGACTCGAAATCGCCAATCAAGGGGTGCGATGATGGGCTAAATCTCCCAATGAGCGGCAATCTCGGTGGACGAACTGGTTTTTGAGTCCGCGCGCTCCCTTGCGCGAATGATTCGGGCGGGCCAGGTTTCCTCGGTCGAGGTGATCCAAGCTCACCTGGACCGAATTGAAGCTGTGAACCCGGTACTCAATTCGGTCGTACTGGTGCTTGCGGACTCCGCCCTCGACCGCGCCCGCGAACTTGATACGGCCCTTTCTCGCGGAACAGTGGCCGGACCGCTGCACGGTGTTCCGGTGACGATCAAGGATGCCGTTGAAACCGCCGGGGTAACCACGACCGGAGGTACGTTAGGTCGCTCAGGATTCGTTCCGGGCGCCGACGCAGCGGTGGTGGCCAGATACAAGCGTGCCGGCGCGGTCGTAATCGGCAAGACCAACATGCCCGAGCTTTCCGCGGCCGGAGAGACCGACAACTTGGTCTTCGGAAGAACCAACAACCCCTACGACCCTGAACGACATCCGGGCGGCAGCAGCGGCGGGGAGGGGGCCGCGATCGCGTCCGGTCAATCCCCACTGGGAGTTGGCAGTGATGTGGGCGGGAGCATTCGCGGGCCGGCGCACTTCTGTGGAATCGCCGGGATCAAACCCACCTCCGGACGCGTTCCCGGAACGGGCCACTTCCCGTCATTTGCCGGAGGTTTCTCCCACCTGTGGCAGCTGGGACCGATGGCGCGGTTCGTGGAGGACCTGACCCTTGCATTGCCAATCCTGGCTGGGCCCGACGGCAGGGACCCGACGACGGTTCCCGTGTCCCTGCAGCGTCCCGCCGATGTCGATCCGGCAGGTCTGCGGGTGGCGTACTACACCGCCCTGCCCGAGGTCCCGGTCACCTCTGACGTCGCCGGCGCAATAAGAAGCGCGGCGGCCGCAATCGCAGCCGATGGAATCGCGGTCGCCGAGGCCCGGCCCGACTGCCTGGATTCGATCAGGAATCAGATTCACGCGTTCAACGCCGCGATGAGCGGTGACCAGCTGAGCCGCACCCTCGAGGCGAACCGGACGACCAGATCGCACGCGCTCCTGCAGCAGGCGATTGATTTTCAGCGCGAATACAGCCTGTCACCGGCCGAGTTGGCCGAGAACCTGGTATGGATTGACGGCTTCAGGAGCCAGATGCTGGCTTTCATGGACGACTTCGATGCGGTGCTGTGCCCGGCCCATGCCCACCCGTCGATTGCGCACGGCCTTTCCAACACGCCCAGGTACAAGGACGGTTCGATGTACGCGATGGTCTACAACGTGACCGGCTGGCCCGGGGCGGTGGTTCGGGCGGGTGCGTCCAGCACCGGTTTGCCGATCGGCGTGCAGATAGTCGCCAGGCCCTGGCGGGAAGACATAGCGCTGTCTCTGGCGCAACGGGTCGAGGACGCGCTGGGCGGCTGGCAACGGCCGCCGCTGTAGGCGCGTCGGGAGGCGCATCCATGTCGGTCGGGCCCCCGTGGAACGACCGGGCCCGGCTGCAAACGCCCGCACAGCGGCAAGTGAGAACGGCCACCATCTGCCACCGAGCGCGCGTTGGGAAACCCGGTCCGGTTTGGCCGGGCCCGATCCGATGAGGCCGAACATCCTGGTCGTGATGAGCGATCAGCACGCGCGCCGCTACGCTTCGCCCTACGGTCACGAATTCATCCGGACCCCCAGCATGCAACGCCTGGCCGATGAAGGGGTTACGTTCGAGAACGCCTACTGCAACTCGCCGATCTGCGGCCCCTCGCGAGCTTCCTTCATGACCGGTCAGTACGTGCCGGACGTGGAGGCCTGGGACAACGCGACCGTCCTGCACAGCGATCTGCCCACCTGGGCCCATCTGCTCAATGCCGCCGGCTATGAGACCGTCTTATCCGGCAAGATGCACTTCCAGGGGGCAGACCAGCTGCACGGATTCCAGCGCCGCATCCTCTCCGACGTGCATGGCGATTCCAGCCCGGAATTGGCCGCCAACTGGACCGGATGGTTGACCGAAACCGCCGCCGCCGACTTGTCCATGTTCAAAGAGGTCGGCCCGGGCGAGCACCCTTATTCGGCATACGACGAAATCGCCACCTCTCAGGCCGGCGCCTACATCCGCTCGCGGCAGGGTTCCAAACGTCCATGGGCTCTTTTGGTCGGGTTAATAACACCGCACTACCCGTTTGTGGTCAGGCCCAAGTTCTGGGACCTTTACTTTCCGGACCACGTCGACTTGCCCGAGGTTCCGGCCCACAAGGACGATCTGCATCCGCACAACCGCCGCTTGGCCGAATGGTTCTCGTTCATGGACGTCCCAATTGAGCTGGCGGCCCGGGCCCGGGCCGGCTACTACGGGTTGATCAGCTACACCGACGCGTGCCTGGGTTCGCTGCTGGATGCAGTCGACCAATCAGGGCAGGCCGATGAAACGGTGGTCGTCTACACATCCGACCACGGCGAGGGCGCCGGCGAGCACGGCATGTGGAACAAGCACAACTTCTACGAAAACTCGGTCGGCGTACCGTTGCAAATCCGCTGGCCGGACCGAATTCCACCCAGAACGCGCGTGGCCCAGCCCGTGTCGCTGGTGGATCTGACGCGTACGATCGTTGACGCGGCCGGGTCCGACGCGCCCGATCACTGGACCGGCAATAGCCTGCTGCCGTTGGCCGAAGGCCAAGCCGTCGAGGGCGAGGGGTTGGTGATTTCTGATTTCCTGGCCGACGGAAGCTGGTCAGCATGCCGAATGGTGCGGGCCGGCAATCTCAAGTACAACTACTACCACGGGGAGCCGGAGGAGTTGTTTGATTTGGGTGCCGATCCGGTCGAATTGAACGACCAGAGTTCAAATCCGGCCTACGCCAAGGTATTGCAGCGCATGCGGGCCATCGCCATGGCGAGGTTTGACCCCGAGGAGGTAACTTCCCGCGTATTGCTCTCGCAGCAAAAGCGCAATCTGATTCGCGCCGGTTGCGCGTTTTCCGGCAGCGGTCCGTGGACTCCGGGGAATCCGTAATCCAGGTTCCTTCTTCACCTCTCAACGGTGAGTCTGGTCCACGGGGTCAATCGTTCTGCCAAACCCCTTTTTACGCAGCGGTCGGTTTACCTCAGTAATCCACGCAATCCGGTTCGTGGATCACTCCTCCTCCATGACGCCGATGAAACGTCCCTCCGGGTCACCGACTATCGAGAACCTTCCGATCCCTGGAACGGACGCAATCTCCCCCACGTAACTGGCGCCAAGACTGCCGGCCTTCGTGAGCGTCGCCGAGAGGTCGTTCACCTGAACGTAAATCGTCAGGAACCGGTGGTCGGGGTCCTCGGCCTCGTAAATCCCGCCGTCGATTCCACCTGCACCACCGGTTCGCACCATCGGGTAGTTGAGCGGTGTGTCGGTGTCGATTGTCCAGCCAAAGAGCGCAGTGTAGAAGGCATGCAGTTCCGCGGGCTCGCCGGAGCCAATTTCCCAGTGCATGACCGGCAATCCACCCTCCTCTTTGCGCTGTTGTTCGGCGGCCTGTTCGTCCCAATCGGGCGGGGGCTCGATTGCTCCGATGAGAAACCCTTGCGGATCGGTGATGTGCGCGAACGTTCCAACGCCGGGAATAGGTGTCGGCGGGAATACAGTTTGCCCGCCCAGTTGCTGGGCCCGGTCCAGGGTCGCTTGCAGGTCTTCGACCACCACGTAGAAGACGAGGTAAGGGGGTATCCCCTCTTCGACCCGCATGATCCCGCCGTTGATGCCGCGCTCGCTGCGCGTGTAGGCGACATGGTAGTCCATGGTCTCCTGCGGTTCGATCCGCCATCCGAACAGTCCCGCATAGAACTGACCCAAAGATTCGGGGTCGTGGGATCCAAGCTCCCAGTGCACTACGATGTTTTCCATTGCCGTCCCTTCCGCTGACGGTGCAAGAGTACCGCGCTCGGGGTTGCGGCGCGATCGCAACGCGAATCCGACTCATAGGTCCCGCAAGTCCCGAGCAGCGCGCGATGATCAACTTCCTGGCGAGGCACGATGCCACCCGGCTTCGTCCAGCTTTCGATCGGAGCCAGGCCGCTTCGCGTTTCGTGATGATTCAGGCGTCATACTCCGGCCAAAATCCAGTTCCCCCCAACAGGATCTCTGCCCTAATTCCCGCGCGGTGACTACAGGAGGCTTCCAAGATCAGGTACGACACCGTAATCGTTGGCGCCGGTTCCGCCGGCGCGGTGCTGGCTACCAGGCTTTCGGAGGACCCGGACAGGTCGGTGTTGCTGTTGGAAGCCGGCCCCGACTATCCGGATCTGGAGCAATTGCCGGACGAGATCAAGTACGGCTACGGCGAACAGAACATCTGGGCCAAAGCGTTCGGCTACGACAGTCCGTACAACTGGGAATATGAGGCTCGGGCCACCGACGACCTCCCGGCGATCATGATTCCGCGCGGCAAGGTGGTCGGTGGATCTTCGGCGGTGAACGCCCAGATTTTTCTGCGGGGTATTCCCGAGGACTTTGACAGTTGGGCGGCGGCCGGAAACGAGGGCTGGGCGTTTGAGGACGTCCTGCCGTACTTCAAGGCGGTCGAATCCGACCGCGACTACGGTGAAACCGATGTCCACGGAGCCAGCGGACCCATCATCGCCCGTCGCTGGCCGGAGGAAGAGTGGCTGGCCGACGAGCTCGCGTTCTACACCGCGGCGCGCGAGTCCGGATTCCCGCACAGCCCCGATCTGAACGACCCCGGGTCGACCGGGGTCGGACCAATGCCGATGAACAACCCGGGCCGAATCCGCTACAGCACCGCGGTCGGGTATCTGCCGCAGGCCCGGCATCGCCTAAATTTCACGATCAGGGCCAATTGCCACGTTCACCGGGTGCTCATCTCCGACGGGCGTGCCCACGGAGTGCTGGTCGAGAGCGGCGGCGAACTGTTCGAGGTGCAGGCCGAAGAGGTGATCCTCTCGGCGGGATCGATCGGTTCACCGCACATCCTGCAACTCTCCGGTGTCGGGCCGGCCGACGAATTGGCGGCGGCCGGCGTGTCGGTCGTCCACGACCTTCCCGGCGTCGGCCGCAACCTGCGCGACCACCCGCAGGTGCAGCTGGACTGGCTGGCCCGGCCCGGTCACAGACTCGATCCGCTGTCGCCGACGATGCAGGTTGGATTGCAGTACACCGCGTCAGGTTCGTCGTTGCGCAACGACATGTTCATCCACGCGTTTTCCTACGTGACCGATCGGAGTTTCTACCTCTCAACCACCGGCAAGCCAATCGGGATGGGAATGATCGTTGCGCTGTATCTTGCCGAAGGCAGCGGGCATCTGCAGCTGCGCTCGGCAAATCCCCACGACAAACCGCTGCTGGACTACAACTACCTGGTTGAAGAATCCGACCGACGGCGCCTGCGCGAGGGAGTGCGGCTGTGTGCCAGGTTTGGCGAGTGGGATTCTTACGCCGAAGTTATTGAGAGTCCTTTGAACCCGACCGGCGCCGACCTGGTCTCCGACGGCTCGCTGGATGCCTGGATCTCCGGCAACATCCGGACCAGCCACCACGTTTCCAGCACGTGCAAGATGGGTCCCTCGTCCGACCCCGGAGCGGTGGTCGACCATACCGGATCGGTACACGGAATCGCCGGACTCCGGGTGGCTGACGCGTCGATCATGCCCGATTGCGTGAGGGCAAACACCAATCTGTCGACGATGATGATTGGGGAACGCATTGCCGCAATCATTCGCGGCGAAAGCTAGCCGGATTCCCGGCGCCGGCGCACGTAGGTTTGCAAGGGACCCGAGCGGGATTTTTTCCGACCATGGCTGTTTATGAGTAAGCGATCTACCGCCGAAATGCTGGCTCGCCGCGAATTGCTGCTTGGCACCGGCGTCACCACGTTTTACCGGGATCCGGTCCACATCGTGCGTGGAGAGGGTGTCTGGCTATATGACGCCGATGGGCGGCGCTACCTCGACGTCTACAACAACGTGCCCTGCGTGGGGCACGCCAATCCCCGTGTCGTAAATGCGATGCGACGCCAGACGGAAACCCTCAACGTCCACTCGCGCTACCTGCACGAGGGCGTCCTCGATTACGCTGAGCGCCTGACCGGGTTGCACGCCGATCCGATCACGACGGTGGTGTTCACCTGCAGCGGGACCGAGGCCAACGAGGTAGCGATCCAGATGGCGCGCGCCGCGACCGGCGGCAAGGGCCTGGTCTGCACTGACGCCGCCTATCACGGCAACTCCACCGAGGTGCGCAAGCTGACCCGGTTGCGCAAACAGGAAAACCCCGAATACCGCTCGATTCCGACACCGCAGCGCTACCGGCCGGTCCGTGATGGTCTGGCCGACGATGCGTTAACCGATGCCTATCTCGAACTGCTGCAGGAGCAGATCGAAGGGTTTGCCGCCGATGGAGTGCCGTTTGCCGGGGCGCTGTTCTGTCCGATCCTGGCCAACGAGGGTCTGCCCGACATTCCGCCCCGATTCATGCTCCGGGCGGCCGAATTGGTTAGGGCCGCCGGCGGACTTCTGATCTGTGATGAGGTGCAGGCCGGGTTCGCGCGCACCGGCCAATGGTGGGGCTATCAGACTTCGGGCTTTGTTCCCGATGTCGCGGTGATGGGCAAACCGATGGGGAATGGCCTGCCGCTTGCCGGCGTGGCCGCCTCCGGCGAATTGGTCAACGCATTCCGATCCAAGACGCGCTATTTCAACACGTTCGCCTCAAGCCCCCTACAGGCCGCGGTCGGACAGGCGGTGATCGACGAAATCGAGGAGCGAGACCTTACCGCCAGCGTCGCCGAGATCGGATCTTATCTGCGAGAGCAGCTGCGCGCCATCGGCAGGGACTGCCCGGCTATCGCCGAGGTGCGCGGCCACGGTCTGTTCGTTGGCATCGAATGGGTCAAGGACCGAGGTAGCAAGGACCCTGATCCAGACGGGGCCGAGGAAATCATGAATCGGCTGCGCCGGTCCGGTTTTCTGATGGGACGATCCGGACAGCACGGCAACGTGCTGAAGGTTCGACCCCCGCTGGTGTTTGAGCGCGAACACGCCGACCTTTTTCTGGAGGGGTTCGCGGCCGCCGTCAGCAAGCCGACCTGAGCACTTGCCTGAACCGACCAACCTCGGCGCGGCCGAATTCCACGCCATTGCCGAACGCGCGTTGCCCTACTGGGGACTCAAACCCGCCCGCATTGAACTGGTCGCCAACGCCGAGAACTGCGTGTTTCGGCTGGAGATGCCGGATTCGCGGGCATACGTGCTGCGGATTCACCGCCCCGGTTACCACTCGCTGACCGAGCTCGAATCTGAGCTGGAGTGGGTACGGGCCCTCGCCGATGCCGGCATCAGCGTGTCGGTCGGCCGCCCGACCCTGGACGGTCGCGCTTACGCGGAAGTCCCGACCCCCGACGGGGAGTCCTCGCGGTTCGTCGGCCTGATCGATTGGACCGAGGGCCAGATCCTGGATGACGAGATCGAGCTCGAATCCGACCCCGATCGGATCGCGGCCCGCTTTGAGCAAATCGGCCGCATCGCTGCAAGGATCCACAACCAGGCCAGCCTCTGGTCACCGCCGCCGGGATTCGTCCGTCACGAATTCGACGTGCCCGGATTTGTCGGCGAGTCCCCGTTCTGGGGTCGGTTCTGGGACGTGCCGGTCCTGCGCCCAGAGCAGCGCGCAATACTGCTCCGCGCCCGCGATGGGGTAGCCAATTACCTGGGCGGTTACGGTAAGGATCCCGGCATTTATTCGATGATTCACTCCGACCTTCACCCCAGGAACTTCGTGGTAACCGCATCCGGCGATCTGCACGTAATCGACTTCGACGATGCTGGTTTCGGTTGGCACCAGTACGAACTGGCGACGGTGCTGTGGGAACTCGAGGGGGAGCCCGGTTTTGAAGAGGTCCGGCAGGCGTTGCTGACCGGATACCGGTCCTTGCGGCCGATCAGCGACGAAGCGGTGGCTTTAATCCCGCTTTTCCTGGTGATCAGAAGCCTGGCGTCGATCGGCTGGCGGTGGGAACGTCCCGATCTCGGTCGCGGCGCGACGATCCCGCAGTTGGTTGACGAGGCCTGTCGAAGCGTGGTGGCGTTCGGTTTCTGACCTTCGTTGCCTCGGTCCCGACTCGGCGCCAACCCCCGGAGGGGATGACTCCAAACGCCGAAATTGCGCCTAGCTACTTTCGAGTTCTCGCAGCCGTTCAACCGATGGGATTACGTTGTGCAAGGCGGCCTGCTGGTGTGGCTGCAGGTCCTGCCCTCCTCCGGTTGCGATGTGGGTTGCGAAGGGATCGCCGGCGATCGATTTCTTGCCGCTTAGTTCTTCCATGACGGCAAGTCCGCAAAACGGGACGTAGATCGGGCTGTAACCGCCCTCGTGGCTCATAACCAGTCGCCCAGAACAAAGTTCGTCGGCGGCCTCCAGCAGCATTCGCGTCATTGCCCGGAAGGTGTCCGAGTGCGCCATCATCCGTGCCAACGGGTCGAAATTGCTGGCATCGAACCCGGACGGCACGATGATCAGGTCCGGCTTATAAGCCCGCAAGGCCGGGACCACGACCTGGCGGATTGTTTCGGTATAGGCTCCGTGCCCGCTGCCCGGCGGCAGGGGAATGTTGATGTTGAAGCCGTCGCCGTCGCTTTCACCGTGTTCGCCGATGGTGCCGCTGTCGCGCGGGAAGCACTCGTCCTGGTGAATCGACATCGTCAGAACGTCGTTGCGATCGTAAAAAGCCTGCTGCGTGCCGTTCCCGTGGTGGACGTCCCAGTCCAGGGTCGCGATCCTGCTCAATCCGCGCTCGGACAGGGCGTGCATGGCCGCGATCGCGACGTTGCCGAAGATGCAGAACCCCATTCCCTGGTCGCGCTCGGCGTGATGACCGGGCGGGCGTACCAGCGCGTAGGCGTTGTCCACCTCGCCGTCGAGCACTGCGTCGACCGCCCTGATCGTTCCGCCGGCGGAAAGCAGCGCGATCTCGAATCCGCCCGTGGAGAACTCGGCGCCTATGCCGGCATCGCCGCCGCGCGCGGCCGAGAGTTTCCGCACCCGTTCGACGTGGTCGCGCGTATGAAACCGCAGCACCTGTTCGATAGTGGCCGGCTCCGGTTTTAGCCGGACCAGTTCCTCGGAGAAACCCGAAACTTCCAGGAGGTTGTTGAAGCGTCGCTTCGTATCGGGGTTTTCGTAATGTTCCCAGGCCTGCAGCCAGCGTCCGTGCTCGGGTCCGAGCGCCTGCCATCGGCCGGTGTCGTGCCACAGGTAGGACTCGTGATAGACCCATCCGGTCCGGCGCTCTGCCATGGCGGCCATTCCTGTTCGGTTGCAATCGGGGCCAATCCCCGGGCAGTCTATTCGGCCATACCGCGGGCCTGCCCTGGTGAAACCCGATCTCCGGCGCGCAAGCTTGGCGGCCGGAATTGAAATCCGGGCGCCCCAGGCCACTGGACTCGGCAGTCGTGCAGCCGCTGCTGGACCGGGTCGCACCCGGTCATCGATTGGCGTCGGTGACCCCGGCCGGGGCTGCCTACACGAACCGGGTCCACATCGTCAGGGCGGTTTCGCCGCGGGGCCACGAAATCTGCCTGGTGATCAAGCAGTTGACCGATTCACTTGACGCGGAGCGGGCGACCGCCGAGTTTCGGGGGCTGGAAATCGCCCACCGGCACGGCATCCCGGTCCCGGAGCCGCTGCTACTTGACGCTTCGGGCAGCGAATTGGGAGTGCCGGGACTGGTAACCGGATTCGTCGCGGGCGCCCAGGTGATGCGCCCCAAAGACGTCGCGGCCTGGGCTGAGGCGATGGCCGATGCCCTGCTGGCGATTCACGACATCGCCCCTTCGGCAGACGAGCGGGACGGCCTCTATGACGGGGAAGCGATCGGGCTCTATTTCCTTAGCGGTCACTGGCCCGCCGCCAACGCCCGCCATCCGCTGTCAGAGCAGATTTACGGGGCGATCGAAGAGCTGCGTCCCGAGCTCGAATGCACCCGGCAGGCGTTTCTGCACATGGACTTCTGGCCCGGAAACGTCCTGTGGGACCGGGACCGGATTGCGGCAATCGTCGACTGGGACGGTGCCGCGGTGGGAGACCGGGCGGTGGATGTCGGCAACTTTCGGATGGAGATGCACCTGCGCGGGATCAAGGAGGCCGCCGACATATTCCTGCGGCGCTATGAGGCCGGGGCCGGAGCGGTCAAGAACCTCGCGTTCTGGGAGCTGGCCGCGGCCGCCCGGCCGCTCCCCGATCCCTTCGCCTGGCTGCTCGATCCCCCCGCTGGCGCGGACAGCCGGGAACTGCTGCGCAATTTCAATGAATTCGTCGCCGGGGCCGCGGCGCGGATCCGGCGCGGGCGCGATTGAAGGACAGGCGGTCCCTCAAGTTGGATCGCTGCTGAAACCACCGAAGGGCGTCGCGATCAGTGCGCGCTGGCACCCTCGAGCATTCTGAGAATCTCCCCCGACGCCGGGCTGCCGTCGCGGCAGGCTTCGGCCCAGCCTTTGGCATCGGCCCCGAATAAGTCGTCCCGGATCGAAACATCTGCGGTTCGATCCAGCAGGTTTCTGACCATTTCAGGGCGGTGGAACTGGACGGCGAAGTGCAGGGCGGTGGTGTTGCGGTAGGGGCGGGAGTCGACGTCGATGCCGATTTGGAGCAGGTAATCAACCACGCTGCGCCGGTCGTTCAAAGCGGCAAAGACTAAGGCTTCGCCGATGATTTCAAGGTCATCCGCCGACGCGGGCTCCCCCGCGGGTCGACCCACGTCGGCCCAGTTTGGCCGGTAGGGACCTGGGTCGCGACGGAGAGTCAGGTCCGGCGACACCCAGTCGCGCACGGCCTCCAGCTGCCCGGCCGCCGCGGCCAGCCAGAGCGAGGGTCGGTGCAGGCCGTGATCAACCAGCACGTCGGCGGCTTCTTTGGAGCTGTGCATCGCCGCCGATTCGAGAGGGGTGATTCCGGCGTCGGCGCGGGCCGAAGGGTCGGCGCCGGCTGCCAGCAGTTGCCTGCACATTTCGGGCAGGTTCCAACATCCGGCCAGGTTCAGCGCCCGGTCCACTTCCGAGCCGGCCTTGATCAGGAGATCTACCACCGCCGGGTCGGGCGGAGCGAAGCCGGGTTGGGTGAGCCACTCCAGAGTCGTGTTACCGCTTGCGCGAGCGTGCACCAATCGGGGTTCTGATTCAAGTAATGCGCCAAGTTCGCTCACATTGCCCGTACGGGCGGCCCGCAGGGCGCGGGTGCTGCGGCGCGGGTCGATCATTGCCGCGGCCCCGATCAACAGCTCACGAAGGCCCATTTCGGTCCACGTCGGGCTTGTCTGACTCCCTGCCGACCGACCCATCCGGAGGGAGTTCCGCCAGTTCGAAAAATCGGGCCATCGCATTCGCGAGCCGCATTTGCCGTGGCGTGCGGCAGCGGACTTGGACCAGGTCCGGATTGGCAATTACTGCAGTCAGGCACTGGGCCCTGCTAGTGGCTACGTTTAGTCGGTTGAGGCTGTAGAGAAACTCCATTCCTCGCGGGGCGTCGGCGGGGCTGCTAGTGGCCATCGAGTAGATGGACACCGGAGCTTCCTGACCCTGAAACTTGTCGACCGTTCCCACCCGCGCTCCGGGCATGGCATCCTCAATTTGGGCAACCTGGGCGTTGTAGGGAGTGATTATCAGGACGTCTTCGTCAGTTATTGGCCTCATGGACCCGGAAGGATCGCGGCAGCGCGGCCCGGACGCAAGCAGACTGCCTACGATCCGAGACAGCTCGCGGGCCTCTTCGGCTGATTTGTTCGAATTGCCAGCGTGGCTCACCGGAACCAATCTGATTCCGGCCCCAGACAACGGGCCCGCACCCTCGAGCAACCACTTCTCGCGATCGGGGCGCGAACGCAATTGACCCTCGTAGAAGACTTCGGATGTAAAGCAACAGATCCGCGGGTGCAGCCGCCAGGTCCCGTCAAGAAAGACGCCCATCTCAGGGGAGATTACCCGATCGCCGTCGAGGATGTGACCCATGGCCGAACGCTCGGCCCCGGGCGGGTGAACGCCTTTCAGCGGTTGATTGAGCTGCTGCGGGTCTCCTAGCAGAACCAGATTCCGGGCACAGGCCGAAGCGGCCAGCGCGTCGGCCAGCGACATTTGACCAGCTTCGTCGATCACCAATACGTCTATACAGTCGATCAATTCTCCGCGGGCCCATAGCCAGGTCGTTCCACCGATGACGTCGTAGGCGCCGCCAAGCAAAGCCTTGACTGCGTCGCCGGTCTCTAGCCTGTCGGCATAAGTAATCGACTGGTCCGGTGAACGCTGCCCCATGCGCAGGCGGCGGCCGCGTTTTTCTGCCGCCGCCGCGACCTTGGCCATCAGTTCGCCGTATACCTTGTGGCTGTTCGCAGTTACTCCAACCCGTAGCCCCGACTCGACCAGGTCGACGATGATCTCGGCCCCGGTGGTGCTCTTTCCTGAGCCCGGCGGTCCCTGAATTGCCAGATAACTCTCGTCAAGTCCCAGAGCCAGTTGCCGCGCCACCTCTGCCGGGTCCTGCCCCGGCAAGTGCAGCGGCTGGCCCGGTTTGTTGCCCAGCCGCGGAGGAACCCGCCGCAATAGGTCCCTACCGGCCCGGTTGGGGCCAGATGCCTGGATTCCGCGCTCTTGTGTCCAGCGGGCAAGCTGCCGGAGCCGTTCCGGTTTCGGTCCAGGATTGACGTGATCGAAAGGAATCAGGGAGTTTGGCCGGGGGGCAGGACGACTGCTGCCGCGGCGGATTTGGATCTGGCGCCGGCGGTCGTCGACGCTAACGACGCTGCCCGCGGCTTTTCCGGTCGCGGGGTCGTGGGGCGAAGTATCCAGCTCAATTGCGTGTTCCTGGGCCGGATAGCTGAAGGCGTATATGGTCGACCTGGAGCGGGGTCGGGGATCAGGCCAGGACCCGGCTGGGCTGAGCCCGCCCAGCGTTGACGAGTCGATGATCCGTTCGGCATCGTCGAGTTCGTCGCGAAGCCTGAAGTACTCCCACCAGAAGGACTTGTCCTCGCGCCGGTGCCAGTTCAGCAGCTGTGCCAACAGCCAAGTCGCACGCTGATCGGAGTCCATCTCGGCGGTATTGGTTGGCAGGTTCGCCAACAACGCGTCGACCAGGCGGTTCACCCCCTGCTGCTGCTCCGAATCGCCGGTCTCTTCCGGCCGCGGTGCAGCCGGACGTGGGAGCTCGCGCCCCAGTTCGTCCCGTAGTTTTGAGCGCTCACGCTCCAGAAAATCACGCAACCGAAGCGTGGAAATGCAGTCGTCGCGGTTGTAGTCCTGAATCGCCTGCCGGAGGGATTCGCGTTCCCTGCCCGCCTCCTCGTTGTCCAGTTCCAACCAGGTTTCGAATTCGACCAGGCTCTGGCCAGCCTCGCGTAGGTCTACTTTGCGGTCAAAGCCGTAAAGCGGTTCGAGTTTTTTGATCGAATAGCTCTCCACCGACGCGCGGATACCCTGGCGCACGGCCCGGTAAAGATCGACAAACACCCGGCCGCGCAACAGGCGGTCAACCTCCTCTTCGCGGGTGTTGTGGCGTCCCGCCAGACGTCGTACTGCCGCCGGTTCGTACGGGGAGTAATGGTAGACGTGCAGATCGGGGTTCTTCTCGAGCCGCCCCGTGAGCAGGTCGATGAACTCCTCGAACGCGCGGCGTTCGGCGGCGGTCGTGACCGTACCCCGCTCGATCGACCAGAAAGCGTGAAATTTGAGGTCGTCCGCGGCGCCGGCCTCCAAGGCTCCGAATAGGTACTCGATTCCGTCGAATTCGCTTGATTCGAAGAATGGGTCGCCTTCGAAATCGACGAAGAGGTCATCAGGGGTCGGCTCCGGCAACATCAGCAGGCCATGATCCTCCAACAACCCACCATCGCGGCCGGCCGGCGGCCCTATCCTCTCCGAAATCACCTCTCCTATCCGGTCGCCCCTGACCTGGATCTCGGCCTGATCGCGGGCCCGCGTCAGGGAGTGTCGGCCGATATCTTCGATTTCCGAGAGTTGGGCGTCCGCGAGCCGGGCAAGACCTGTGCGTGTTGTTATGCCGGATTGGCGTAGCCGCAACCGGTGCCGTGTATCCAGGTTCGCCACCAGCGCCAAGTCGTCTGATTCGCGCCAGCGTCGCCGGCAATTCACGCTCCAGCGGCAAACCTCGCAGTGCGCGACCGGATCCGGCGTCGATTTGGGTGGAAGATCGGAACCGTCCTCCAGGAACCGTTCGAAGGAGCCGGCCACGAGTCGGAAGTAGGCTGAGTAATCGGCGACCCTGAAACGGGCCTCTTCTCTCGCAAACCCGCCCAGCGCCAGGTACATGTTTTGCGGCTGGGTTCCCTGGATCCCTGCGACCAGGTCCGAATAAAAACACAGTTGCAGGACCGCCGAGGCTTTGGGCGAGCGGGCAAGTTTGGTGTCCCACACTTCGTAACCCCACAGGCCCAGATTGCTGGGCTCCTCGACCCTCCGCAAAAAGTCGGCAAATCCGAGGCGGCGACCGTCGTACAAAACAGCCTGGTAAATGACCCCCGCCCCGGCTCGCATCGCTGCAATCGTGGCGTCGCGGCCGGCCCGCAGGCGCCCCTCGGTGGAAAGACTCTCGTCAAATTCGATTTCGGTGACGCATGCACCGTTTTCCCTGAGCGTCCCGAGGAACCGACGTTCGTGCAATTCGCCGCGCTTGGCGATTCTTTCCAGCACGGGATCGTCTTCCAGCGGTGGATTCAGTAGCCCTGCCGCCAACGCCCGATCGAGCCGGGTTAAGTATTCACACTCCAGGTAACCCACCAGGTCGGTGGCCGAGTAAACGAATTCCCCGCCCCGTTTACGCATCGTTTAAACCCGCCAAGAAGGGCGTCCATCGGCCCGCCGGATAGCGCCAAACCTCTTCGCCGTCGCCGCGAATCCAAACACGGCCAGGGGCTGGTTCCGGGCGATTCGCCGTTTCAAGGGCCACCCGCGAACAGATCCGTGTATGGCTTGTACTGGAACAACCGGTTGCGTTTGTTCCCGGTGATTTCTGCCAGCAAACCTTCTTCCACAAATCGGGCGATCAAGAGATTGGCTGGGCCAAAGCCGATCTTTGTGTTGCGGCTCACCAGGTTCACATTAACGACCGGGAACTTGTACAGGAGTTCCAATATGCGCAATCCGTTGGCGGCCGAGCGCCCGAAGTTCTCGGTAACTTTTTGCCTGTGCTCTTCGCGAAGAGCGACAACCTCGGCCGCTGCCAATGCGGCCTGGTCGCTGACCTGCAACACACCTCTGAGGAAGAACATAACCCATTCCTCCCAGGCGCCCTCATCCCGTACCGCCTGTAGGCGGAGGTAGTATTCGTCCCGGCGCCGGATGAAGTACTCCGAAAGAAACAACGCGGGTTTGCGCAGGGTCCGTGAAATGATCAGCAAGAACGTGACCAGAAGCCGCCCGATTCGCCCATTTCCATCGAGGAATGGATGAATGGTTTCAAATTGCGCGTGCACCAGTGCGACCTTGACCAATATCGGCAAGTCCGACATTGAATGCCAGAACTTTTCCAGTTCCCCAAGCGCAGTCTGCATCTCGTGCGGCGGGGGAGGCACGAATACCGCTTCGTTTATGGTGCTGCCCGCAGCTCCAATCCAGTTTTGGGATGTCCTGAATTCCCCCGGACGGTATTGCGATCCGCGAACGTCCTTGATCAAAACGCCGTGGATTTCCTTGATTAAGCGCATCGATAGCGGCAACGTTTCGAGGCGCTCCAGCCCGTGATTGAGTGCCTGGACGTGGTTAATCACTTCCCAGACATCGTCGCGTTCGTGCAGCCCGAAAAGCTTGGCCTCCGCGGCCAGCAAATCATTTAGCGAACTTTGCGTTCCTTCGATTTGGCTAGACAGTACGGCTTCTTTACGGATGAACATGTACATGAACAGGTCGGCGTCCGGCAAGATTTGGATTGATCCGTCAAGGCGGCCAAGCGCGATTCCGGCTTCTGAAAGCAGAGAGTGTCCGGTCTCGTCCAGTTGCAGAGGTGGGTCTGGTGGCAACGAGCGTGGGATGAACGCCCGGTATCCGGCGGGCTGGGAAATGTATCGACCTGCGCGGCCGATGGCAGTCGAGCTCAAATTCGATGCTCTCGTCAAATGATTCTTGTTGTTGCCTGAGGGCAATAAAGAGTTGAAATTCCTTCCATATTGTCGCCAGCATGCAATAAGGACGATAATCGGCGCCGTTATTTTGACGGAATTGAATATGGATCGCCGCCCATCACCGCAGGGCTGTGATGTCGCGATTGCGCACCCGGACACATAGGGAAAGGCACGCCCAGCGATCATCTAGCTCGCGCATTGCGGCCCCAACTCGGTCGCGATGTGAAGCGCCTCCGGAATTCAAAATCAGCTAACTTGGGCCCTCCTGGTATTGGAGATTGACTTGGATTTGGAACTTGGTGGCCGAGTAGCGGTAGTCACCGGCGGAAGCATGGGGATTGGCAAAGCGATCGCGATTGAACTTGCCCGCGAAGGTGTCGACCTGGCCCTGGCTGCCCGAACCGCCGGCCCGCTGGAGGCAACCGTCAAGGAGATTGCCGCATCGACCGGGCGCCGGGTGATTGGAGTACCGACGGATACGACCAGCACCGCAGCCGTCCAGAATCTGGTGGACAAGACGATTACCGAATTTGGACGCATCGACATCCTGGTCAACTCGGCCGCCATGGCCGGCGGCCAGGTCACTGGCGACCTGGACGAGGCCCAGGAGAAGGACCTGATCGAAGACTTGGACACCAAGGTGGTCGGTTACTTCCGCACCATCAAGGCGGTTGCGCCGCACATGCGGGCCCGCAAATGGGGGCGGATCATCAGCATCGGCGGGCTGTCGGCGCGCAGCTCGTCGATCTACGGCCTCCGCAACGCAGCGGTCGTCCACATGTCCAAGACCCTGTCTGACGAACTGGGTGCGGACGGGATTACGCTCAACGTGATTCACCCCGGCCTCACCGTGACCGAGGCCGTCGACGCACGGTTGGACAGGCAGGCTGCCGAGCGGGGCATCTCGCGCCAGGAGCTGGAGCGCGAATCGGCCGCCGGCGTGGCTATCAGGCGACTGCCGCGGCCGCAGGACCTGGCCTGGCTGGCCGCCTATCTTGCCTCGCCCAAGTCCGAATGCGTCACTGGGGAAGTGATCGCCGCCGGAGGTGGGTCGCAGCGCTCGGTGCACACCTGATTCGGCGCCGGCCAACGCCCGCCGCCCGACCGTCGGGATGAGCACCCCGGCTCAGGATTCGAGCCGGCGATACCACGGGCTGGACGGCCTGCGCGGGTTCGCGATGCTGCTCGGCATAGTCGTGCACGCGTCACTTCCCTATTTTTCGCGTTTGCTCCGATTCGAGTTCGCCTGGCCGGCCGACGACGATCAGTCGCTGCTACTGTTCCTGGTGTTCGACTTCATTCACGCTTGGCGGATGCCGGTGTTTTTTCTCATGGCCGGATTCTTCGCCCATCTGGTGCTCAGTCGCCGCGCGATGAAGATCTTTGCCGTGGACCGACTGAAGCGTGTCGGCCTGCCGCTGGTGCTGTTCGGCGCCGTGATGACGGTATTGATCCCGCCGATCTGGGTATACGGGTGGACCGGCAAGATGTCGGTCGAAACATTCTGGGTAGTGGTTCGGGGGTCACAGGACCTGGGTTCGAGCGGTGAACTGGTCGCCCACCTCTGGTTCCTCTACCAGCTCTTGCTCATGTACGCCGCGTTGCTGGCGTTTCGATTGCTGGCAAGTACGGGAATGGCCCAGCATGTGCTGCGCTCGGCTGAATTGAAGAAATGGTGCGGGCGCGCAGGAATTGCGGTTTACGCGCGATTTCCGCTGCTTCTTGCGCTGGCCGGCATCGCGCTGCTGGTTTTTCGCGGCGGCGACGAGTCCAAACCGATCTGGCCGCTCAACTGGCCGGACTTGTTGTACGGCGCACTGTTTTTCTTCTACGGATACGGACTGTTTGCCCGCCGCCATTTGATCGAACGGTGGAAAGACCCTGTTGTCCTGGCCGCTCTCTGGGTCACGGCGCTGGCGGCATTCTTGGCCCATTTCGTGCTGCTCGGGGCGCTTGACGATGCCTCGAACCGGGGCGCCGCCCAAGAGGAGATTGAATCCATCTGGCTGCTGGGTACGATCTTCTACGGAGCCGCCGGGGCCCTGATTTGCGCCGGGTTGATCGGATTGTTCGAACGGGTCTTGCAGCGTCCGCTGGAATGGGTCCGCTGGCTCGCCGACTCCGCCTACTGGGTATACATCCTCCATTTGCCGCTGGTGGCTTTCCTGACCTTCTGGTTCGCCCACCGTGACCGGCAGGGAAGGTTGGATTTCGGAATTGGCCTGGAATTCGGCGCCGAGGCAAAGTTCCTGATTGCCTGCGCCCTGACCGGCGCCGTGACCCTGGTCAGCTATCGTTACCTGGTCCGCTATTCGCTGCTGGGATCGATGCTCAACGGTCCGCGTTCGAGGGTCCCGCCCAGACCGCGGTAAACCGGATTCGGATGACTTCCAGGGGGGGCTCGGGCCGCCTGCTATTCGCTGCTCGCGTGGTCCGGGCCGCGCTGGATGACGAAGTCATGCTCATGCATTTCGAACACGGCCGCGGTGATACCAAAGCTCTCGTAGGCGGCTTTGGCCGCTACGTTTTCGCGTTCGACGTACAGCCGGATTCCGCACACGTTGCGCTCGTCGGCCAGCTCCAGCACACGCCCGTACAGGGCTTTGAGGACGCCCTGGCGCCGGAATTCGGGCCTTACGAACACGCTCTGGAGCCACCAGAACTCACCGTCGCGCCAGTCGCTCCACTCGTAGGTGATCATCAGCTGCCCGATAGGAGCACCATCTGACTCGGCGATCAGGTAAAACGCGCGGCGCTCGTCGGCGAGCGCGTTGGCAACCCCGGAGCGCAGGCGGTCGCGATCGAGTTCCACGCCCTCGGATTCATCGGCCAGCCGAACGTTGAAATCCACGATCGTTTCCAGATCCCGCGGTCGGGCGCGCCGGATAGTGATCATCGATGGCCCGGGCAGCCCGTATTGACTCTCAGGCAAGGGTGCGGCGCCGTCCTTCCATAGCCGGCACTAGCGGGCGCGCTCCCAATGGATGTGGCCTATTTTTTCCACGCCCTTGATCATCATCGGAGGAGTCGTAAGCAGCAGGCGGTCGCCTTCCAGGCGGAAGTAGCGCCGCTGCGAGGAACCTATTCGGTTTGGGAAAAAGGCCACGTCGATGTGGTGGAGCACCGAATCGCCGTCGATTTCGTAGCGCCCGCAGTAGGAGAAGAATCCCTCCGCCGCGGCCAGTTTTTCGGCGTCGGTCCCGCCCAGCAGGTCCTCCTGGGCGTAGCCTTGCCGGCCGGCCGACATCATCGCCACCGACATGAACCCATCGTCGGTGTAAATAAGCTAGCCGTCTGCGTCCGGACCGAGCGGGCTGCTGACCGACCCGTCCGCGCCGCGGGCTTCGTATTTGGTCAGACGCCAGGTCCCGGCAATCGATCCATCTTGCATGCGCGCTCACAGCCTTTGCAACGGAGCAGCTATTGAGAATCTGGCCGCATTTGTCCGGATCGAGACCCAATCGCGGCGAGCCGGGTCGCGGCGGCCAGAGCCTCCGGCAGAGGTCGTCATTTGCGGCCAAATATAGTATGTGACTCGCGAGCTTTCGGGGGTGGGAGCACGGTTGACTGGAACCAAACGCATGGTGTCCCTGCGCCGTCGCCTGGGCCTGACTACCCGGGGCGGCTTTACCGCCTACCTGTTCGTGCTGCCGTCGGTGGTTTTCATCGGGATTTACGTGATCGTCCCGATATTCGGTGCCGTCTACTACTCCTTCACCTCCTACGACCTTCTGACGGCTCCCGAATGGACCGGGGCAAGCAACTACACCGACATCCGGAGCGACCCGCAGTTTTACCCGGCAATGCGCAACACCCTGGTTTTTGCGCTAGGCACGGTTCCGGCCGGGGTGATCAGCTCGCTGCTCCTGGCGGTCCTGATCGACCGGTCCATTCGCGGCATCTATTTCTTCCGGGCCATGTTCTACATGCCGGTCGTTTCCTCGTTCGTGGCGGTTTCGGTCATCTTTCTCTGGATCTACGAACCCCAATTCGGAGTCGGCAACCAGATCCTGCGGTTTGTGGGGTTTCCCGGCCTGAAGTGGCTGCGCAGCGCCGACACCGCCCTGCTCTCGATCATCCTGATGAGCATCTGGAAGAACATGGGCCTGAACATGGTCATCTACCTGGCCGGCCTGCAGTCGATACCGCCGCACCTTTACGAGGCGGCCGAGATCGACGGCGCCGGGCGGATATCGAAGATGTTCCGGATCACCATTCCGCTGCTGGGTCCGACCACGTACTTCGTGGTGATCGTCTACTTCATCGGCGCGCTGCAGATGTTCACGCAGGTGTTCGTCTTGGCCTGCCTGAGTGTCGACTCGATCTGCGGCGGCCCTTTGGATTCGACGATCACAATCGTGATGCACATTTACTTCGAGGCGCTCGTAAACCTGCAAATGGGTTATGGGTCGGCAATGTCAGTGGTGCTTTTCGTGGTGATTGCCGCCATCACCGTCATAAACGCCCGCCTTCTGTCGTACGACATCGTCTATTGAGCTAGATAACGCAACCTGCCGCTTCGGCGCGGCATTTGAACCCAACCGCGGCCCTGCGGACTCCGCAGCGTTCTCCCCCGCGGCTCCCTCATGCAGACTGCCGCGAATCTCCTCCGGTTCGGCGACCCAATCCGCGACTTTTGTGATCACAATGGCTGAGCAAATTGAACGGCCACTTCGCCATCCGAGATAGAGCGAGCATCCCATGAATGCCAACGTCGACCAACTTGGTCATCTGCAACGCAAACTCGCCTATGAGACCGATTCGGCCGATCTGCACGCGGCGCTGGATCGTGGCGAACCGATCACCGTAATCGACGGCCGCTCGGCCGAGGCTCATTCAGCCGAACACATCCCTGGCGCGATCAGCCTCCCACACCGATCGATCAGCGCTGCTACTGCGGCCGCGCTGGACAAATCCAGCGTGCTGGTGTGCTACTGCGACGGCATCGGCTGCAACGCTTCGACCAAGACCGCGCTTAAGCTACTTGAGCTCGGGTTCCAGGTGCGCGAGCTCATCGGCGGCCTGGACTGGTGGAAGCGAGACGGATATCCCACTCATGGGTCGAACGGGAGTATCCCGGTCCCCTCTGCGATCAACATTGTGGAGTCGTCAACCGGGCGGGCCGCCCGGTAGGCGAACGCACGTCCGCGAGCATTTCGAGCTGGCTGCCGGGGGGCGTCTCGGGAAATACCGGCGCGACCTGCGTTGCCGGGTCTAGTCTGGCAGCATGCTGGAAATCGTCGAGCGAACCAATCCCGCCCTGATTGAGTCCACCTGCCGCCTGCATCAACGCGGCGATATACCTCCGGACTGCTACGTGGTGGACCTGGAAGTCGTCAGGGAGAGCGCCGCCCGGCTGGCCGAGCGCGCCGAGGCCAACGATCTGCGGATCTATGCCATGACCAAGCAGTTCAACCGCAATCCCTCAATCCTTGAGGCGATCTCCTCGGCCGGAGTCGAAAAGTTCGTTGCCGTCGACATTGAAGGGGCCCGTGCCATCAGCGCCCAGGGACTCGACGTAGCCCACGTGGGGCATCTTTCCCAGATTCCCCGCTTTTGGATTCCGGAAGTCCTGTCTATGCGGCCGGACGTTTGGACGGTGTACGGCCACGAGAACGCAAAGGCGATCTCCGAAGCGGCAACGGCCAGAGTCATTCGTCAGGACCTCTTGTTGAAAGTCACCGGACCGGATGATTTCACGTTTGCGGGCCAAGAGGGCGGAATTCCCGTCAAGCAGGTGGTGGATTTCGCCCGCAATATCCGGGACCTGCCGGGTGTTCGTATCGTCGGCGTCACCGGTTTTCCGACCGTTGACTACGACCATGACGCGAACCGGTTGACGGCGCTGCCCAACATGGCCACGGTTGTAGACGCGGCGCGCCGGGTTCAGGAGGAACTGGGCATCGAAATGCCTCAGATCAACTGTCCGGGCAACTCTTCGTGCGCGTCAATGGACCTGATCGCGGCCCATGGCGGTACGGACGCCGAGCCCGGTTCCGCCTTCTGGGGAATGGCCCCCCAGCAATTGTTCGGCGATGATGTCGGTCGGCCCGGACAGGTCTATCTGACAGAGGTGTCGCACCGGGCTCGCGACCGGGTGATGGTCTATGGCGGCGGGTTCTACCCTGCCCGCCAGGACGGACCATGGGCGGTTTCGGCCGCGCTGGTAGGCGATCAACCGGATTCACTTTCCGGCAACAGGGTGCCCGCCGAGATTCCCGCAGCGCGCTGGATCGACTACTACGCCTGGCTATACCCTGATGCCGGCCAAATAGTCCGGCCGGGAGATTCGGCAATCTTCTTTTTCAGGCCGCAGGTGTTTAATTCGCGCTCTGCTCACGTGGCCGCAATTGAAGGCGTGCAGCAGGGAGAACCGACCGTGATTTCAGTCCACGACAAGGCCAACCGCCGAATCAGGTAACGAATTCAAATCCGGGACGCGGTGTCGATTGATCTACTGCTGCGCAGGCTGTTCCGCCACCGCCACGGTATTTGGATCCAGGAGTACTTATTCAGAAGCTTTTGCGTACGTGACGCCTGCGGTAGCGGGAAATCACAGAACGCGCACCCACTTTCATCGTTGGAACCATCCAACCGATGGTTTGTAGTGGCAATGCGGCAGTTCAGGGTGCCTCGTTTCCGTACACCATCGCGTACACCCTCGGATCTTTCGCAAAGAGCAGCCGCTTGTTTTCGGCATGCCACGCTTCGGGCACGGGCCCCCCGTAGGGCGGGAACTCAAACCTCGGCGGTGACTCGACCACGCGCGGATCATCCTGTTCCTCCAGGACCGCCATGAGGCGGGCGTTCAAGTCGGCGCGCACCGGCTCGTATTCGTCTTCGTAAGCCACGTTTTTCATGTAGTCGGGATCCACGCGCAGGTCGTAGAGCTCTTCCCGCGGCCTCTTGCCGAAGCCCAACTCAAATAGCGGCTTGACGTCTTCCCGGGCCCGGTTGCGGATCATCCACAACTTCGTGGGACCCAGGTCCAGGTCTCCGTACACCGCCAGGTAATTCGACAGGATGTCCTCGTCCGGCGGCGGCAGTGCCGCATCATCGTCCAGGCCGCCCGGATCCCCGGCCGGCCAGCGGTCGGGCTCGAAGTTGTGGATGTACAGGAAGCAGTCGGTGCGAATCGCCCGCTGCGGGTACGGCAGATATCCCTCCCTGGCGAGCATGTGCCGTTCCCGGCCGGTTACGACGAAGTCCCTTTCCTCCTCAATGCGCCCGCTCTTGTCGGAGTCCAGTAGGGGCATAAGGCTGCGCGCCACCATCCCGTCGGGGTATTCCACCCCACCGGCGTCCAGAAAGGTGGGCGCCAAGTCCATCAAGTTCACGAAATCGCTGATGACGCGACCCGGCTTTACGTGCCCCGGCCAGCGAACCGACATGGCCACTTCGGTCCCGAAGTCGTAGAGGTTGCACTTGCCCCGCGGGAATCCCGGGATGCCGTGGTCGCCGCTGACGACCAGCAAAGTGTTTTCGAGTTCGCCGATCGACTCCAAACGTTCGATGATGACTCCCAGTCCCGCATCGAAGGCCAGGCATTCGCCGAGATAGTCGTTGAAGTCCTCGCGTATCTCGTGCACGTCGGGGAGGAACTCGGGCATGCGGCCGGAAAGTTCGTCGGGGTCGAGGCCCCAGAGCTGCTCGCCGGAGCCGCGCTGCCAGGTGCGGTGGGTGTTGGTGGGCCCCCACCAATAGCAGAACGGTGCATCGGAAGGCCTCGCGGCGATAAAGCTGTCGAAGTTGCCGCCGACCTCGTCCAGCAGTTCCTGCTTGGCCGATTCGATGGAAACGCTGTTGAGTCGCTGCGTCGCCTCTTCGGAAAAGTTGTTGAACCTGATGCCGGCCGACTCGTAGGCGGTGCGCTCCCCGCCGTAGGGGGCGTGCTCGACCAGCCCGGGCATCCAGACCTTGTACGTGTAGCCGATGTGGTAGCCGGCCTCTTCCAGGATGAGGGGGTAGCTCGGAATGCTCTCATCCCACCTGGCGCCGGCCAGGATCGCTCCTAGGCCGGTCTGCCAGAAGTACCTGCCCGAGAGTATTGAGCTCCGGCAGGGAGTGCAGCTTGGCGCCGGCACGTGCGCGTTGAGGAAAAGCGCGCCCTCGTCGGCCACCCGGTCGAAGTTGGGGGTGTCGATGAGTTCGTGGAGGGTGCCTTCGCCGGGCCGGTCGCGGTAGGCGCTGGCGTATCTGCCCCAGTCGTCGGCGAATGCGAAAACGATGTTTGGTTTCAAGACATTCCTCTGTAAAACCGGGTCTGTGCGTCGTAGACCGGCAAGGATTTCACCTTGTTTAAGAGCACCGCGTGGGTACGCGGCAGTCTATGCGGCCGTGGCTCGCACCTGGAGCGAGGTGCAGGACCCTAGCGGAGGCGACGAAATCCGCTGTCCAACAGGAACCGCATCGTCTCGTCCAGTTCCTCAAGTGGGGGCATGAACACCACGTGGGCGTCGCGTCCGCGAGTCAGCAGCACGCGGTAGGCGTTGGCGCGCAGTGCCGCCGGATCCTTGACTGTTGAGTGCCCTGAAGGGCGGTACTTCCTGGCGCGGTCGATCGACCAGCTCCCATTTACGATCCGAAAATCGGTCCCCCAGGCCAGCAGGACCGCATCCAATTCGAGACCCTGGGCGCCGAATTCGGTAACGGCCTCTTCAAGATGGCGACAGGACTGCCCGGCCGGGTCGTCCTCGCGATCGTTGTACCAGGGTCCGTAGCGGACCCGACGGGTGGACTGCCAGTCGTTTGGTATGCCGAATCCGGCAAGATCCCGATCCCGGCTGGATGCGATCAGTCCGTATCTCGCCTCGGGATCATCGGCGTAACGCTCACGCAAGTACCGTTTGGCTTTTTCCAGGTCGCGGGTAATGCGCAGATCGTGGCCTTCGCGCTCCAGTCTGGCAGCCAGCGCCCGCATCCCCGTTCCGGATTGTTCGGGTCCGGCCACGATCCGGGCGACGTATTCGTGCAGCCGTGAGGCAAAGTGTGAACGGATCGTCTCGTCGAGACTGAGTTCGGGCTGCGCCGAGAAGTCCAACCCTTCGAATTGCCCGGCCATTGCTTGGGGACCGTGTACCCGCCAGGATTTGGTTTGCGGGCTCTGACGCAAGGCGGTTGCCCACAGCGCAAGGCCCGATTCCTCGCCGAGGTGGATTTCCTGCCCGTCGCCTATCAGCCCGACTACGACCGACCAGTCCGGCTGCCGTTCGGCGAACTCGATGAAATGTTCCGGTTCGGATCTTGCAACCTGCGGAGGAGTCTTGTGCACATCGGCGACCCTGGCGCGATCATGCGCGCGCTGGGCCTCGTCGAATACCACCAGCCGCTCTCCGGGAACAACCTTGGAATTGCGGGAGAAGCGCTTTACATAGTCGCGGATCGGACGAACGAATGTTTTGCCGCCGCCTCCTCCGGGTTTGAGGACGTACTGGAGAACCTCGACTAGTGGGCCGTTGCCGGACAGAAAAATCGCCTGCGGGCCATCGCCATCGGCGGCATATTCGCCCGGCCGCGGTGAATGGGCCAGTCGCAGGCCGACCAGCGTCTTGCCCGACCCGGGCGCCCCTCGGACAAGGACCAGGTGCCTGGTTCCTTTCTGATATGCCTGTCGGACGATCGTCTGCACGCATTCGACCGCTGCGTCGGTGTTTGCAGCTGCCCGCCAGAGCTGCGGGGGGCGTTTGTGCCGAAAGAGTTCACGGGCGGCTCGGACCAGCGACGGCATCGGTCGGTAGGCGTCGGAATCTAGGAATCGCGAGGCCACCAGCGGGTCCGGCGTAGCCGCGTCCGATAGATCGGCGATCAATCCATCCAAGAGATCGGGTGGGCAGATCGTCACGCCGCGCTCGGTGCGAACTGGGCCCGGCATGCGGGTTGGAACAAGCACCGCATGAACGGGGCGGGAATGGCAATCGCGGTGATAGCACGACAAGTCGCGCGAATAGGCGTGCGCCTGATCGATGTCGGCGTCGGAGGGAGCCACCTTACCCTTCAACTCCAGTACGACAACTGCTGCGCCCACCAACAGGACTACATCGGCGCGCCGCGATTCCATCGGCAGCTCGTACTCCATGACCGCGGTGAAATCGGCGGCGTCGGTTTGGATTCTGACGACTTCGCTGACTTCGCGCTGCAGCTCAGGGACGTTGCGTCGCCAAGAATCGACTTCTTGGGGAGAAGACTCCGGATACGCCCGCCGCAGTTGGGAGAGAACCTCGGAACGGGGCGCGGTTCCAAACTCTGGGAAAGTCGAATCCCATCCGCGGCGCGCACCGGGTGTCACTGTCGGATCTGCCCTTTGTTCTGATGGCCGCATGCCCTTCGGCACGCGTTTACGCCCGGTTGCAATCGGGCGTTCTCGGCCTTCTCCCGATTCAGCGGAAAACGTGCGAAGCGTGCCAGTCCAGGGCGCTCCGGCTTGGCGCTAGGCGGGGATCCCCAGGCACGATGATCTGCTTCCCCTGCAAATCGTAATAGCGTTTGCCGTTATTGAATTCATCGCGCAGCCGCTGGCTGACTTCCAACTCCAGGTCCGGGGTAATCGTCAAATAACCACGGTCATAGAGCCGGTGGAGATCAGACCGCAGGATGATGCCGTTCTGAGGGTGATCGGAATCCCGGCCCCGGTAAGGCTGGATGTGCGCAGCATCCAGCACCGGCAATGCGTGCTCGGTAGTGACCGCGCATTGCCTGTCGTAGGCGGCAAGCAGCTGTAATTTGAACGCTCGTTGGCCCGGGCGCTCGGCGCGAGGCACGAACTTGTAGTTTCTGTCGTCCACGGCCAGCGGTTCGAATTCGTGCCCAAATACAGGCAGCGGTTGATGGTCGCAGGTGGCGAGGATATCGGCCAACTGTCGACCTGAACTATCTGCCAAGTCAAATTTCTTGAAACTGACAAGATTGCGGCTCCACCCCTGGGAATCGCCCCACGGAACCCAAGCCGTTGATGGCAGGAACACGACCTCGCCCAGCACGATGCAATTCAAATCCCGCCCCAAGGGGACATTCATCCTTCGTCGGTAATCTGCCAGCGCGTTGCGGAACGACGCCTCGTCGGCAAATCCGTTGCGTTGGCCGAATACGTCCCAGGCCAGTCCCACTGGCAGGCGGTCGAATCTGGCGAACAGGCCGAATCCGGCGATAGCGTAATGGGGCTTCTTGAGGCGGAAAAAGAACGGCTGGCCGCGCTGAAGGGCCCCGAATGAATGGCGTGCGGTGGGTTGCCAGAAATTGACCTCGTCGACTTGCACCAGTCGATCGACGGGACGAAAGTGCGAGAACCAACCGAGATCTGTGTTGGCTACGACGCTTGGTTGATCCACGTTTTCAGGTTCAAGGTCGGAGACGGGCGCAATTTAATCCAGATCGATTGCCAGGCTGCATCGCCATCCTATGATGCCCTTCCCCCAAGCGGATCCGAGCGTTCCGGGCATGCAAAGTTCCAGTAGTTTCGAGCACTCGCGGGCAACTAACCTAAACCTCACCTGGCCGGCCTGGCGATTCGTGAGCCCGACCGGACCGGATCGCTCCGATGGTGGGCACGGGCGGGCAACAATTGAGTAGTCGCAATTCCGCCACTAGTCATAAAGAGCCTTATGTCCAATCGCCCCAACATCCTCTGGATTTGTACCGACCAGCAGCGTTGGGACACGCTGGGGGTCTACGGCAACGAATGGGTCAACACGCCCAACATTGACCGCCTGGCCGAACGGGGCATGACCTTCGACTACTGCTTCTCGCAGAGCTCGGTCTGCACTCCGAGCCGGGCCAGCTTTCTGACCGGGCGCTACCCGCGGACTTGCCGGGGACGTCAGAACGGGGCCAACATCCCTGCCGATGAGCTCCTGATCACCAAGATCATGGCCGAAGAAGGTTATTACTGCGGGCTCTCTGGCAAATTGCACATCTCAGCCTGCAACGAGACTGCCGCCCCCATGGGCGAACGCCGCATCGACGATGGTTACGCGGTTTTTGACTGGTCGCACCACCCGGGACGCAACTGGCCCAACAACCAGTACATCAACTGGCTCGAGCAAAACGGACGCGAATACTCGACCCAGCCGTACGAAGGCAATGAACACGTCCAGGCGGGCATGGACGCCGAGTGGCACCAGACCACCTGGTGCGTGAACAAAGCGATGGACTTTATCAACTCGCGGGCCGGATTCGATGCGCCTTGGCTGTATTCGATCAACATCTTCGACCCCCACCACAGCTTCGACCCTCCGCGCGACTACCTGGAGCGATACCTGGACCGCCTGGACGACCTGCCGCTGCCAAATTACGTCGAAGGGGAGCTTGACAGCAAGCCCGAGTTCCAGCGCATCGACCACGAAGGGGCCTACGCTTCCAGCAAGGCCCACGTATATCCGGAGATGTCAGATTACGACCACCGCCTGATCAAGGCCGCCTACTACGCGATGTGCGATCTGATCGACGACCAGGTTGGAAGGTTGCTGGACCACTTGGAGGCCTCCGGCCAAGCGGAGAACACGATCGTAATCTTCATGTCCGACCACGGCGAGATGCTGGGCGACCACGGCATCTACTGGAAGGGGCCCTACATGTACGAATGCGCAATCCGGGTCCCCTTCATCGTCTCTTGGCCCGGCCATATCCCGGAAGGCGTCCGCTCGAGCGCGCTGATCGAACTTTCCGACATCGCCCCCACCATCCTGGACGCCTGCGGCATCGCCCACCCGTCGGGCATGCAGGCAAAGTCCCTCTGGCCGATCCTGACCGGGCGGGCCGACCTGAATTCCCACCGCGAGGACATTTATTCCGAGTACTACAACGCCATGCCCTGGCACCTGGAGCCCAGCGCCCAGGTGACCGTGGTGCGCACCCGCGATGCCAAGCTGGTGGCCGCCCACGGCACCGGCGGCGGCGAACTCTACGACCTGGCGGCCGACCCGGGCGAGAACGTGAACCTGTGGAACAGCCCCGATCACCGCGAACTAAAACTCGAACTCTACGAGCGGCTCGCCGACCGGATGGCGTTCACCGTCGATCCGCTCCCCGAGCGCCTCTCGGTCTGGTAGCCGCACAGGAGGAAACGTATGGAAAAAAGAAGGCTTGGCCGCACCGGCCACGAAAGCACCATAATCACCGTCGGCACCGCCGGATTCGGGCCGGAGTCGCAAGCGGCGGTCGATGAGGCAATGGAACATTTCCTGGCCCACGGGGTCAACCACGTCGACATCGCCCCGACTTACGGACAGGCGTTGGAGCGATTCCGGGACTGGCTGCCGAAGATCCGGGACCAGATATTTCTTGGTTCCAAGACCCAGGGCCGCAGCCGTACCGAGGCCTGGACCGACATCCACTCGACGTTCAAGCGCCTGGGAACCGACCGATTCGATCTCTTTCAGTTGCACGCGGTTACCACGATGGCCGAGTTAGACGCCGCGCTCGCTCCGCACGGTGCGATCCGGGCCCTTGAGGAGATGCGTGAACAGGGGCAGACCCGCTGGATCGGGATAACCAGTCACGGCCCATACGCGCCCCGTGTTTTCCTGAACGCCTTGGAGCGCTATGACTTCGATACGGTCATGTTTCCGGTGGCCAAGGCGCTCTGGCGCAGCCGGGAATACCGGGAGGACACCCAGCGCCTGCTGGATCTGTGCCATGAGCGCGACGTGGGCATCCAGTGCATCAAGATCCTGGCGGGCGGTGGCTGGGGGTCGGCTGAAAAGGACTGCCGCACCTGGTACGATCCGGTGCGCGAGCAGGAGGAAATCCAAGACTGCGTCAACTGGCTTTTCTCCCAAGACGTTCACACCGCGCCCTCGACCGGCGAGGTGACTTTAGTTCCCAAGCTCCTGGAGGCGGCGGAGGAATTCCGCCCGATTTCGACCCAAGAGCAAGCCGCGATTGTGGATGCGCACCGACCGCGTTTCCCTGAGCCGCGATTGGCGATCCTGCCCGCTTAAAGTTCGCTGCCGAGCAACTCCCGCGGCGCCAGTTGGCGGGTGCAATCCCTCAATTTCGATTTGGACCCGAATCGGCTTTTGGAACCAATGGGTGCGATGAAGCGCCGACAAACGAAAGCGACCTTCCGGCGGGCTAATTGAGATCCAGGAACGGATTCCGGATGGTGACGGTGTCGACGACTTGTCCGTGTTGCAAGTCTTCCGAATACAAAAAGTCGCAGCCGTACTCGAGAGCGGCAGCAATCACAAGCGAATCGTAGAAACCAAATCGGTAACGTTCGCTGACTGCGACTGCGCGACGATACAAATCGGCAGTCGGAGGAATACGCCACAGAGTGCAAAGGACGTTGTCGAAGATTTCCAGTTGCTGTCCGGCCGTAGCTCCGAGCTTGCTTGCTAATACGTTCAGCGCTTCCTGGACCACTTGGTGAGAGATCACGCCCTCGCCTGAACCGATCGCGTCACCGACTAGCTGCCTGGCCCGGTCGCGCTTGCCGGTATTGACGTCGTCGAACATGTACACGACGACGTTGGTGTCAAGCAAGTGCGTCAACGTTCGTTCAATTCTTCACGGGTAAAACGACGCCCCCCAGTACGCAAATTCGCCGACAACCGATCGACCGTCTCCATCGCCTTAAACGCTTGTCGGTCTCGCCCTACGTACTCTTCAAGCCATGAGCGGAATTGCGCATTCAACGTCGAGTTGTTGGCCAAAGCCCGGCGCCGGGCCGCGTCGATGAGCGCTTCGTCGGCGCTCAAGGTGATGTTTCGCATTGCTGAATCCGCCGAAAGTCAATTGAATACACTAAAACAGTGTGCACTATTGTAGTGCCACTTGAATTCATGAACTGCCAGGCTCGGGATCGGCCGGAGCTGCCGGTGACGCTTGGGTAGCTGGCCGTGATCGTTGACGCCGAATCCGACCTAGATCTCGTGGCCCTTGGCTGAATCGACGATCATTTCCAGCACCTCGGTGCTGGCAATCGAACCGATGAATTCATCCGATTCACGCTCTGCAACGGGGAGCGTTGATACCGAACTCTCGGTCATGCGCTGCAGCACGTCCTCAACGTATTCGTCGGTGTAGGCGAAGACCACCCGGTCGCGCAGCACCCTTTCGAGCGGGGTATCGTCCCACTCGGTGCGCGGCAGGTAACGCAGCATGCTCAGCGACACCATTCCGGCGACCTGGCCTTCGTCGACGATCACGTAGTCGTTCTGTTCCGGCAGAAGGTAGTGCTCGGCGAATGTCTTCACCGACATTCCTTTGTCGGCGTGGCTGCGCGAGCGGTCGAGGATGTCGTTAACCTGGATGCCCTCCAGGGCGAATCGGCCGAAGGAACTCGGAATCTCGCCGACCGGGACGGCCTGCTTCGGGGTCTTGAGCCGCCGAACCGAAAAACTGATCCCGAGCGGGGTGATGAGCATGTAGCCGAGCATCACCAGCGCCAGCAGCGAAAAAACGGCCTGGTTGATGGCCCCGGTCTGGAGCAGCAGAAGTAGCAGCGCAACCTCGGCCACGCCCTTGGCCATCAGCCCAGTCGCGGTGGCAAAGGGCGCTTCCAGGCGGGTGACGTAGGCGCCGAAGATCGAGCCGAGGAATTTGCCAAATAGCGGCAGGAACACCAGCGCCACGATCGTCTGCGGGGGAAGTTCCAGGAAGTCAGGGCTCAGGTAGAGACCGGCAGAGGCGAAGAACAGCGGCACAAAGAAGCCCTCGGCGGTACCCCGCATGCCGGGCATGATGTCGCGTCGCACCTGGTAAGGAAGAGTCGAGAGGGCGGCGCCGAACAGCAGCGCGCCCAGCGACCCGTGCAGGCCGGCCCGCTCGGCGGCGACCACGACCAGGAACAGACTGCCCAGCAGCAGGCCGAACGAAAGCTGCGGCACCCTCAAGAAGCGCTGCAACCAGACGATTACCCTTGGCAGGACCTTGGTGGAAACCAGCCAGGTGACGGCGGCAAAGGCCAGGATCTGCCCGATCAGCAACAGCACCTCGAGCGCGTCGAGTCCGGGGTTGCTGCCGGAAATGTGGATGTGCTCGCTGATGGAGAACCCGACCACGAACAGCGCCACCAGCTCGGCCAGGATCACTACCGTGAAGATCTGCACGCCGACCCGGTCGTTGACCCGCCCCTCGTCGACGAGTACCTTGGCGACCACCCCCAGGCTCGATAGGGAAAGCACGCCGGCCAACCCCAGCGCGTGCGTGAATTCCAGGCCCAGTTCCAGGTCGATTACGGTGTCGGTGGTTACCGCCAGAGCCGCCAGCAGCGAAATGGTTACCGACAGCACTGCCGCGACCAAAATTCGGCCGCGCGCGGCCGCCACGAATCCCTTGATGTCCAGCTCTTCCAGGCCGATCAGGAAGAACAGCATGAAGATGCCGATCCCGAGGATGATCTCCAGGCTCGGGCCCGGATGGGCCAGGCCGGTCAACGGCCCCATCAGCACGCCGGCGGTGGCATAGGCCACGATCGCGTTCAGGCCGAACCGCTTGAACACCCCTTCCAGGAGCTTGGCCGTAACTATCAGCAGGCCGATCGAGAGCAGTGCTTCAGTTAGTTCCAAACCGCTGATTCGCTCCTCTGTGTTGCCGCGGTCATCCGGTCGCCGCTGCATGCAATTTACGCATTAAGGCCCTGCGGCCGGCGGTATTGCGCCTACTGGCTATTCGTGCCGATCGGCGTCGGCGGTCCGCGCCGGGCGGGGCTCACGGCCGTTTTCGGCATCCAGCGGGCGGGCGATCACCAGGATCTCGCCGGCATAGGAAATGTGGGCGCGAATTTCCTCGGCCACCCGGTTCTCGAGTTCTCGGGCGGTGGCGACCGTTTTCTCGCCGGCGATGTCGATGCGAACTTCGGCCTGCAGCCGATGGCCGATCCAGCGCGCCCGGGCCCGGATCGGCACGTCGGCCCCGGCAACGTGTGACGCCAGGTGCTCGATTTGATCCAGGACTTCGGGTTCGACGCCGTCGAGCATGCGTCCGAAGACCGATTTCGCCGAATCGATGACTATCTTGACTATCACCACAGTAATGATCAGTCCGGCGATCGGGTCGGCCAGCGGGAATCCGGCCCAGACCGCCACTGCGCCGACCAGAACCGCCAGGCTGGTCAGGCCGTCGATGCGGGCGTGCTGCCCGTCGGCGATTAGCGCGGCGCTGTTGATCTCGCGCCCGATCCTGATCCGGAAGAGCGCGACGGCCTCATTGCCGAGAAAGCCGATCGCTCCGCCAGCCGCGACCGCGCCAACGTACTGGATATCGCGGGGGTTGATCAGGCGTTCTACCGACTGGTATCCGGCGACCGCGGCGCTGAACGCGATCACCAGGACGATCACCGCCCCGGCCAGGTCCTCGACCCGCCCGAACCCGAAATTGAATCGTCGCGAGGCGGCCCGGCGCGCGAACAGGAACGCGATCCACAGCGGCACCGCGGTCATGGCGTCGCCAATGTTGTGGATGGTGTCGGCCAGCAGCGAAACGCTGTCGGTCAGGATGACGATGACTATTTGGATCGCGGCGGTCATTGCCAAACCGACGAACGACCATTTGATCGCCCAGATTCCGCGCGAGGTGGTGGCGATCGTCGCGTCGACGACCCCGTGGGTATGGCCGTGGGAATCTCCATCACCATGGTGGTGGTGGTGATGCGCCATTGCCCGCCCCGCTGCTTCGCGCTCTGCGTCGCCGGACCATCGGGCGATCGCCGATTCCGAGGCCCCGCCCGCTTGGGCAGCCCCGCGTCCGGTTCCGCAGTCTAAATCCGGCCCCGCAATCGGAGCCCGGCCGGTCCCGGGCTAGGCGCCGGCGGCTTCCCGCAGCGCGCGAACCTGACGCATGCTGATGGCGGCGGCGCGGGCCGGGTCGTTACCCAGCACCCGCTCGGAATAGGCCCAGCTTTCGAATTCGACCGAGGCGAACCCGTCGTAATCGCGATCGGCCAGGCCGCGGAAGAACGCTGTCCAATTGACCCGGCCTTCGCCCAGCAGCGGGAAGATGAACTCTCCCGGTCGCTGCGAGATGCCGACTGCGTCCTTCAGGTGGCAGTGCAGGATCTTATCGCCCCATTGGTCGATCAGCCAGGCGATGTCGAAATTCCCGCTCAGGATCCCGTGCGAGGGATCGAAATTGACCCCCAGGGCCGCCGAGGGGATCTGGTCGAGCAGATACCGGTGCGAGTAGAAGTCGTGCGCCAGCATGCCGAAGACGCCTTCAGAGGAGATCGTGGTGCCGGAGTTTTCGGCGACGGCGACTATGCGGCGGTGCGCGTCCAGCGCCATCTCCCAGGCCTCGCCTTCGGAAATGTCCGCGGGGATGCGCGGGGCCCGCTCGTCCCACGGCGCCGGTCCGGTCATGGACCCCACCGTCGGCACGCCCAGTTCGCCGGCCAGCTGCACCACGCCGACCACCCCGTCGATTCGGCGCTCGCGCTCGCGATCGTCCAGGCACACGAAATCTTCGTGCGCCATGATGCGCGAGACCTCCAGGCCGGCGTCACGGGTCAGTTCCACCGCCCGCCGCGCCTTGTCGGGATCTGCGGCCGAGAAATGCGCGGTGGTCCACTCGATGCCGTCGTAGCCCAGGTCGCCAAGCGCCTTGACCACCTTGTCGGCCGGCCAGCAGACGAACCCGAGCCCGGCCAGGAATGCGATCCGGGTGCTCATTGGCGCTTGATTCCGAACTGCTCCCGTAGGTCGCCGACGCCGGTCGTCGGCTCGTAGCCGAGCGAGCGCCGGGCCTTGGAAATGTCAAACAGCGAAGCCCTGGGGTTTTTTCTATAGAGCCCCGGTTTGCGCACCCGGGGCGGGTCCTGGGGCCAGTGCTTTGCGACCAGGTCCAGCGAATCCAGGTCGGTGAAGTTGTCGCGCGCGGTCAGATAGAAGCTCTCGAATCGCGGTGGCGGGTCGGGGAATTGGTATTCGCAGGCTAGGCGCGCCGCCTGGGCGATGTCGGCATGGGCGATCCAGGCGCCCAGCCAGTCCTTTTCGCCCCCGCCGGAACCGTGTCGAAGAATCCTGAACCAGTCCTCGCGGTTGCGCCGTCCGCCCCAGGCCCAGGCGTAGCGCAGCGATATGAACTCGATGTCGTAGGCGAACGCGTATTGGCGCCCTAGTATTTCGCCCAGCAGCTTGCTGGACCCGTAGGCCTCGTGCGGGAGCGAGGGATGGGATTCGTCGATCGGAAAGTAGTCGGGTTTGAAGCGGCGATTGTGGATCCCGAACCCGGAAGCCGACTCCGAGCATCCGTAGACGACTCGGGCGATCCGGTTGCTGCGGGCAGCTTCCAGGAGGTTGTAGGTGGCCTGCATGTTGACCCGAAAGACCACGTCGCCGGGGTCGGAAAAGGGGTCGGGAATTGCCGCAAGGTGCACCAGGCAGTCGAATCCTCGCACCAGGCTGGCGGTCATCCGGGCGTTTTCCAGATCGACTTTGAGCAACCCCAGCTCGGGGTGATCCTCGGACGGTTGCCGGTCCAGGATCGAAACCTCGTGCCGCCCTTTGAGCGCCGAAACCACCGCCGAGCCGATGTCGCCGGACCCGCCGGCCACCAGGATCTTCATGCGGTCCGGCCGTTCCGGCCCGCGGCATGGAGGCTGGCGGCCAACCCTGATCCTGCCGGTTTCATCAACTCCTCCGACCCGGTTCGAGCCGGTATGGTTCAGGCGAGTTCGTACTCAAACACATAGGTGTGCCCCGCCTCTTCGCTGTTTAGCTCCAGCGTTCCCGCAATGCCCGCCAGTTCGCCGGTTCCGGAGTCAGGCACGACGGTAACCGTCAGGCTGGCCTCCCCCCGGTCCATCGTCCCGCTGTGTTGGAGGGCCAGTGAACCACTCTTCCCGTTAACTGTGCCGGAAAAGTGTTCGATCGCGACGTATCCGGCCGAACCGGGTGTGGTCGTGTAGGCGGCCAGCATGTGCGCCCGGGCGCTGCCGACCATATCGCCCGAATACTGCTTTTCGACCCGGTTCAGGTTCAGTTTCACTCCGCCGTCTTCCAGGTACGGCGGCTCCGGCTCGATGTTCACTTCGAACGACCCGCGGGCGGACGGCATCAGGTCGCTTCCCGGGGCGAACCCGTCATTTTCGGCGCGCCGGAATTGATCGCCGCCAGGACCTCGGCCAGGGGCGGTGGTTCGGGAACGTCCTTGAACTCGGCAAGGCGCCTGAAGATTTCGGCTGCCGCGCGGTGAAACCCGTCCGGCAGGTCGGCCCCGGCGAAGGTGTCGGCTATTTCCTCCATCTCGCCGGCCCAGCGCCAGGCCTTGGCCGAGCCGCTGACCGCGCGGCGGCGGCCGCGCGCGGCAAGGTCGGGTTGCGAGAGCGCCCATTCCTCGGCCAGCGGTTCGCCCACGCCTTCGGCCTCGGCCAGCGCCAGTATCCCGGCCAGCAGCGCGGCCGACCCCTTCGTAAACGCCGCGTAGGCCATCTTCAATGCCGAGGCCGCGCCTTCGCCGCCGGCGATCGGGACGGCCCCAAGGACGCTGCCGTCAAATAGCGCGGCCACGCTGGGGGCCCGGTCCCCGGAGAGATAGAGGCGGGTGGTGCCGGGCTCGCTCGGCGGGAGCCCGATGATCCCGCCGTCGACGAAACCGGCCGCCCCGCCGGCCAGGGCCGCCGCCGCGACCGCCCGGGCGGTCGCGGGAGAGACCGCGTTGGCGTCCACGTATGTGCCCCCGAATCCCGCCGCCGCCGCCTGCTCGGCCACCTCGAGAGCGAAGTCGGGAGGGCAGACGCTCAGCAGAACGTCGCATTGCCGGGCTACCGATCCGGGCGTGCCGGCGTCATCCAGGCCGGCTTCGGCGGCGCGCTGGCGGGTGGCCCGGCTGCGACCCTGCGAGGCCCACAGAACCCGGTGGCCGTTGCCGGCGAGGGCGGCGCCCACCTTGGAGCCCATCGCGCCCGGGTGAAGCAGGCCGACTGTACTGCTTGCCAGGTTCACGGGTTCAGACCCCTGCCGGCAGGTATCGGATCAGGCGAGCAGTTCAAGGTCTGCCTGGACAGTTGAGTGGGCCGGAATCTCCAGCACCAGGCATCCGTCCTCGGTCCTGACCGGATGATCGGAGGCATGCACCCGGTCCGGATCGCGCGCGATGTTGTGGGATTGCGGGCTGGCGCCGGTTAGCACCCGGGCACCCGCCGAGGCAATCTGGGCCTCGACGACACGGGCGCGGACAGATAGCGGCTCGGTCAGGTGCAGATTCGTCAGGCAGACCGCCGCGCTTGAGGTGTCGGGGGCGACCGATGCCGAAACGGATAGCTGCTGGACCGGCCGGCCGGCGTCGCCCCGCTCGGCCAACAGCGGGGCGTCGGCGATCCCCACCGGAACCGCGTCATTGCCCACGTGGGCCCGGTAGAACTCGAAGATGTCGAGGTTCGGCGTGGTCCAGTTGTCGGGACCGTCGACCTTGACCAGGCACTGCAGGACGTTGACCGTCTGGGCCACGTTGCTCATGACCACGCGGTGCGACCAGTTGGTGAAGTAGTCCAAGATCACCGCCCCGCAGATTGCTTCGCGAACGGTGTTTACCTGCTCTATGCCCGAATCCAGGTTGGCCGCCGAACGACACCAAACGCCCCATTCGTCGAACACGATGCCGACCGGACTCTGCGGCAGTTCGTGGTGCGAGAGGATTCCGTCGGCGCGGATGATGTCGTCCTCGACGACCTGCAGTTCGCTCATCAGGGCGTAGTAGTCGGCGTCGGAGAACCCGATGTCCGGGCCGCCGTTGAAGAGGTAGCGGTGCAGGGAGAGGTTGTGCAGGGTCGGCAGGGCCCGCTCCAGCTGCATGGCTTCCATGAATTCGCGGTTCCAGTCCGGAGTGTGCCCGACGCCAACCAGCTGAACGCCCAGGTCCATCCGGTCCAGGTAGTTGGCGTAGCGCCGGTAGGCGGCGGCGTATTCGGCGGCGGTCATGTTGCCGCCGCAGCCCCAGTTCTCGTTGCCGACCCCCCACCACTTCACGCCGAACGGGGCGGGGTGGCCGTTGCCGGCGCGCTCGTGCGCCCAAGAGTTCTCGCCTTCGGCGGCGTTGCAGTACTCGAGCCAGCTCATCATCTCGGCCTCGCTGCCCGAACCCAGGTTGCCGCAGATGTAGGTGTCGGCGCCCAGCTCGGCAGCAAATCGAACGAACTCGTGGGTGCCGAACTGGTTTGTCTCGGGACCGCCCCACCAGATGTTGCGGGTCACCGGTCGGCCGCCTGGGTCGCCCACGCCGTCGCGCCAGTGGTAGTGATCGGCGAAGCACCCGCCCGGCCAGCGGTAGACGGTCCCTTCGCTCACGCTCCGGAGGCGGTCAAGGGTGTACTTGCGCAGGCCGTTTAGGTTTTCGATCGCCGAGTCCGGACCCACCCACATTCCCGGATAGGTGCAGTTGCCCAGGTGCTCGACGAAGTGGGAGTAGAGCCTCGCCCTGATCCGGGCAATCGGGGCCAGCCGCTTGATCAGGAGGTTGGTTTGCACGGGCGATGCCTTGGCGAATTGGGCCGCTGCGCGGGTGCGCGCTCCTCACATATTGCCAATTGCGTGGCCCGATCAGGGGCATATTCGAATTCGCAACCGGGGCTGGCGGCCGTGGCGGGTCGGCAAACTGCGAAAATCGCCCGAACGCTCCCGGATTGGCCCGCATTGCAAAGCTCCGCCAACCCGCGCTTGCTGCGAGCCGCGGGTGCCAGGTAACGATCTGACGATTAAGGCCCGCGGCCTGCACAAGCGCTATGGCAAGGTGCACGCCCTGGCCGGCATGGACCTGGACGTCCCCACCGGCAGCGTCTACGGGCTGCTCGGTCCCAACGGGGCCGGCAAGACCACCTTCCTGGGGATCCTGCTGGGCCTGATCAAACCCAATTCGGGTTCGCTCGAACTTTTCGGCCAACCGGCCTCCCGGGATCGCCCGCAGGCGTTGCGGCGGGTCGGCGCGGTCATTGAAACGCCGCTGTTCTACCCTTATCTCTCGGGTCGGCGGAACCTGGAGGTGATGGGAAGGTACTGGGGGTCGATCGAACCGGCGCGAATCGACGAGGTGCTGGAAACGGTCGGTCTGACCGACCGCGCCGACTCCAAATTCAAGACCTATTCGAGCGGCATGCGCCAGCGCCTGGGGCTGGCCAACGCGCTGCTGGTGGATCCGGATCTGCTGGTGCTGGACGAGCCGACCGCCGGCCTGGACCCGGCCGGGGCCTATGAATTCAGGAATCTGATCCGCAGCGTCGCACAGCGCGCCGACGCCACGGTGGTGCTCTCTTCGCACCTGTTGGCCGAGGTCGAGCAGGTGTGCGACCGGGTGGGGATCCTGGTAGCCGGCAACACGGTCGTCCAGGGCGACGTTGCAACGCTGCTAGCCGGAGGGCGCGGTGTGCGCTACCGTGTCGGCGACTCCGGGCGGGCACTGGATCTGCTGTCGGGTTCCGACTACGCCGCGACTGCCACCGGCGACGGCGAACTGGTCGTCCAGATCGAACCCGAGGACGCCGGCAAGGTAAACCAGTTGCTCGTGCAAGGCGGGATCGAGGTCACCGCCATTGCGACGGTGAGCATCGACCTGGAAACGTTTTTCCTGGACAAGGTCAGGGCCGGGGAAGCGTCATGAAACAGCTGGTGGCGGCCGAATTCCAAAAGATTCTGGGCCGGCGGATGACCTGGATCCTGCTTATCCTGCTGCAGCTGGTCGGGCCGGTCACGATCCTGCTTTTCAAGCTGATTTCACAGGTCCAGCTCGACGACGTCGGGCTGACCGAGGCGCTCGGTTCGCTGATCGGATTCCCCAACGGCTATCTTGCGGTGTTGGCGCTGAACGTCGAATTCGGGTCGCTGTTGGTGATCGTCTTCGCCGCATTCTTTGTCGGATCGGAGTTCGGTTGGGGTACGATCCGCCAGCTATTTGCGCGCGGACCCCAGCGGCACGAGGTGATCCTGGCCAAGCTGCTGGCGCTGATCGGCTCGGTGGCGGCGGCCGTCACCTTGACGATGCTGATTTCGGGCGTGGTGATGTGGGTGGCCGACCTTGCATTTGGCACCATCGCGGTCGCCCCGCCCAACAACTTCGGCCTGGACCTGCTGGACCGGTACCTGGGGACGATTGGCTTGCTGCTCTTTTACGGAACGGTGGCCTTCGCCGTGGCGATATTGACCCGGTCGGCGGCCGCCGGCATGGCGATCCCGCTGGTTTTTGGCTTTTTTACCCCGTTCATCACCGAAATAGCGTCCGCGGTTGGCGACGGGTTCTGGGACGAGCTGCCCAATTACCTGCCGCACCGCCTCGAGCCCACCGCCTATGGCCAGGAAACTCTGATGGCGGTTTTTTCGGGGCTGTCCGCCGAAGGAGATTTTTCGGTCCAGTACGAGGGGCCCACCCGGGCCGAGTCGATCGGGTTGCTCTCTCTCTACGCGCTGGTGCTGCTGGGGCTCGGTTTCCTGGCCACCGCGCGGCGCGATTTTCCGCAGTCGGGTTAAACGCCGCCGCCGGACCGCCTCAGAGCCCCTCGGTGTCGGCGTTAACGGCCTCGAGCAATTGCCGGTACTGGTCTTCGTTGCGGGGGTCGAGCTTGTGGATCGCAAATTCGATCCTGCGTCCCGGTCCGATCACGTAGACGTCGCGTTCGGCCTTTCCGGAATCGCGCAGACAGTCGAGGGCTTGCGCGGCGGTCTGATCATCGGCCAGTAGTTCGAACGGCAGGCCCAGAGTCTTCTTGAACCGCTGCTGGGTCTGCAGGTTGTCGACCGAAACCCCAAGGATGCTGACCCCCGCGCCGGCAAAACGCGGATGCAGGAACCGCAGCACCTCCATCTCGTGGGTGCAACCGCTGGTAAACGACTTGGGGTAGAAGGCCAGCAGCACGCGGCCGGCGGTCACCCCGTCAGCCAGCGAAAAATCGCCTCCACCGGTTGATGGGACCTGAAAATCGGGTGCGGTATCGCCAACGTCCAATCGCAAATCCAATCATTGAGCGGTTGTTGATCGGTCAAGACTTATTTTCGGGCCGCATCCCAGCCCGAGGTGCGATGATGGCGAGATGGAAAGGGCGGGGATGAGACGATGCGCTACTTGCCGGTTGCCGGGATCGAGCGACCGATGGCCCGGGCGGTGCTGGGCACCGAGGATTACTACCTGGCCGAATACGACGCCCGCGCCGAGATCCTGGACGCCTACCTGGCCGGCGGCGGGAACGTTTTGGACACTGCCCGCACGTACGGGATCGGGGCCCCAGTCGGCCCGCACGCGCACGGCGAATCCGAGCTGCTCCTGGGCCGTTGGATCAAGGAGCGCGGTGTCCGCGACCAGGTCGTAATCGTTACCAAGGGCGCGCACCGCCTGCCGAAAGGGCGCGGGCTCGCGCGCATGACCAAGGCCTACGTCGATTACGACATCCGCACCAGTCTCGAGCGTCTGGACACCGACCGGGTCGAGGTCTGGATGTTCCATCGCGACAACCCCAACGTCGATGTGGCCCCGATAGTCAATTGGGTCAACGCGAACATCGATGCCGGCTTGATCGGGGCCGTCGGGGCGTCCAACTGGAGCATCGAACGGCTGGAAGCGGCCAACCGCTACGCGGCGGCGAACGGGTTGCAGGGGTTCTCGCTGCTTTCCAACCAATTCGGGCTGGCCACCCCATGCCGGCCGCGCTGGCCGGGAACCAGGAGCGTGGCGCCCGAAGAAAGGGCCCGGCTGGCCGCCCTGGGAGTGGCCAACCAGGCCTGGTCGGCCCAGTGCAGCGGCTTCTTCGCCATTGCCCAGGGAAAGCCTGAGCACCCCGATCCGGAATTTCGGCGCGCGTTCCATACACCCGAGAACTTCGCCCGGCGCGAACGCGCCCGCAGCCTGGCCGGCGAGCTGGGATTGGCGCCCACCCAGGTGGCGCTGGCCTACACGCTCAATCAGGACTTTTTGTCGCTCGGAGTCTTCTGGCCGGCCGATCTGGGTGAATTGGATCAGTGCCTGGTTGCGGCTGACCTGGTGCTCTCACCCGCGCAACTCAGATTCCTTGAACAAGGGGAGCGCTGACCGGGTGGAGCCGCCGACCGGGATCCACGAAAGCGGCTGATGCGGACCCTAGTCGTGCGTCGACATACGATGCGGCGCAAGCCCGGCCAGCATCTTTCGCAGCCGGGGATCGAACTGGCGCGCCTGGTGGGAGACCGATCGGGCCCCTACCAATGGGTTGCTGCCAGCCCACTTCCGCGGGCGGTCGAAACGGCGGTCGCGATGGGATTCGAGGTCAATCAGACCGTGGAGGATCTGGCCCGGATGCCGTCGGGGGCACTTGACGGCTGGCCGCTTCCCTTCGCGGCCGTATCCAAGCTGGTAAGCGCGGGCGGCGCAGCGGCCGAATTTGCCGACCGGACGCTGGCCGTCTGGCGCGAAATCGTCGAAAAGATCCCGGAGTCGGGGAAGGCGTTGATCGTTACCCACGGGGGGATCGTCGAATTGGGTGCGGTGGCTGCCGTTCCAGGCGGGCCGCACCGGGCCTGGGGTGGGCCCATCGGCTACCTGGAGGGCGTGCGGCTCACCTTTGCGGGCGACACGTGCCGTTGCCGGGTGCTGCGCTTGCCGGAGGATCAGCGCCAGATCAGTAACTAGCCAGAATCCGCCCCGCCGGGAAGCTCCGGCAGGGGCAAGCATGGCAGGTTGGCAGCAATCTTCGCCCGCCCGGCAATGCGCCACTTTCAGCGGCCCGGCGTGATCGGGGATCGGCGAACCGGTTTGACCCGGCGCACGGCTTCTAGACTTTCCGCAACCGACCAGCAGATTGCGCGATGGAGCCCCCCGTGCCGCAGCCGCCACCTTTCCCGCCCGGCCAGACTGCGCTGCTGCTTGTTGACGCCCTGAACGAATTCCTCAAACCCGGCGGGAAGCTGTACGAGCGGACCAGGGCGACCGCGCAGTCGGCCGACACCGTGGCCAACCTGGAACGGGTCACCGCGGCCGCGCGCGAGGCCGGGATGCTTGTCGTCTATGCCAACCACCACAGCAATCGCGGTGGCGATTACGACGGCTGGAAGCATCCGACGCCGTCACACCGCCGAATCGCCGAATTCGGCCTTTTTGCAAAGGACAGCTTCGGCGCCCGGGTGATCGACGAAGTGACTCCGCAGCCGGGCGATGTGATCGCCCAGGAGCACTGGACTTCGAGCGGTTTTGCCAACACCGACCTTGAGTACTTGCTCAATCAGCGAGGGATCGAACGCGTCGTTGTTGCCGGCAACCGGGCCAATACCTGTATCGATTCGACCGGTCGCTACGCGGTCGAACTCGGATTCCATGCCACCCTTATCGCGGATGCGATCGCGGCCTTCTCGGAGGCCGAGATGGAGGCCACGATAAACGTCAACTGGCCGGCCTTCGCCCACGCGGTCGTCACCAGCGACGAGTTCATCGCCGCCGTTGCGGGGGATTGCGGCAACACATAGACGCGACACCGGTGCCGCGCCGGCCGGGCGGCACAATTAAATTCCATTGCGGAACGCGCTCAAGTAGCAGGCGGGAGGACGCTAATGCGGTTTACCAGCATTGCCGGCATCAACCGGCCGGTCTCGCGGGTGGTCCTGGGCACTGAAGACTATTTCCTACACCAGTACGATCACCATGCCCGGATCCTGGACGCCTGGATCGCCGGCGGCGGGACAGCGCTGGATACGGCGCGACTGTACGCCACGTTGGACGGGGTGCCCAACTCGGAACTGGTGGTGGGCAGGTGGCTGGCCGAACGCGGCAACCGCGAGCAGGTCACCATCATCACCAAAGGCGCCCATCCGCGCGGCGGGGATGACTCCGGTCTGGGTTGGGTGAGCAAAGCGGTGATCGACTCCGACGTGCTCGCCTCGCTCGAGGCCCTGCGGACCGAATGGATCGACATCTGGCTGTTCCATCGCGACAACCCCAACGTCGAAGTGGCCCCGATCATGGACTGCATCAACGCCCACATCGCCGACGGCCGGATCAAGGCGATCGGGGCGTCCAACTGGACCCTGGACCGCTTCGAGGAAGCTAATCAATACGCGGCCGACAACGGCCTGCAGGGTTTCTCGCTGCTCTCCAACCACTTCGGTCTGGCGACCCAGCAGGCCCCGCGCTGGCCCGGCTGCGTCAGCCTTCTGCCCGATCAGCGCCGGCGACTGATCGCCAGCGGCCGACCAAACCTTGCCTGGTCGTCACAGTGCGGCGGATTCTTCGCCGGCATCTACGACCCCGCCGACCGGTCCAACGAACCGATGGTGGCGACCTACTACTCAGACGAAAACTTCGCCCGGCTGGACCGGGCCCGGGAGCTGGCCGCCGAAATCGGGATCTCGCCGATGCAGGTGGCGCTCAGCTACACGCTGAGCCAGGAATTTGATTCGCTGGGAGTCTTCTGGTCGGCCAATGAGCGCGAACTTGCCGAGACGCTGGCGGCGGTCGACCTGGTGCTTTCGCCGGATCAGATCGGCTTTCTCGAAGGCGCAGCCTAGCGGGCGCGGCGCCCTAGGTCCGCTGGGCGCCGCCGGTCAGGGCCATTTTTGAGGTCAGTCCAGCGTCGACATAAAGGATTTCGCCGCTGATGTAGTCGGCCTCTGGATCGGCCAGAAACGCGGCGGTGCGGCCGATGTCATCCACGTCGCCCAGCTGGCCGTTGGGCACGGTGGCGGCCATCGTCGACTTGTCGGCGCCGACCCGGTCGTAGCGCGGAACGTATATGGCGCCCGGGGCTATCACGTTGGCGGTGATGCCGTGCGGACCCAGTTCGACGGCCAGGCCGCGGGTGAACTCGTTGATGCCGCCCTTGGTCGCCCCGTAGAGGACCATGTTCTGGATGTGCTGAACACCGTGCACCGACGAAATGTTGATGATTCGGCCGTAACCGCGCTCGATCATGGCCGGGGCGGCGGCCCGGCAGGTTACGAACATCGAGCGCAGGTTGATAGAAAAAAGATCGTCCCAGTCGCGTTCGCTGCATTCGACGAACGGTTTGGCGAGGGTGAATCCGGCGTTGTTGACCAGGATGTCGATCTTGCCCCAGCGCTCGGTGGCGGCGTCAACGAGCTGGGTCGCGTCCGATGAACCGCGCAGGTCGACTTTGATCGCGATCGCGTCGGTGCCGGCCGCGGCGAGTTCGCGCTGCAGATCCTGGCATCCCGAAAAGCTGTTGTAGGCCGAAAGCACCAGCGAGGCCCCGGCCGAGGCCAGGTGGCGCGCGATGCCGACTCCAATCCCGGTGCCGGCGCCGGTGACTATCGCGGTGTGTCCGTCGAGTGATCCCATCTGGCTACTGCCTCTTTCAAATGCCGAAATCCCCGTCGGCGCCGCCGGATCCTCTTTAAGTATTAGCCCGTCGCGCCCGGGAACCGAAGCAGTGCTTCTGCAAAAATTTGCCCATGCGTCACAATGACCGCGTCGCCATCGTAACCGGGGCCGCTCAGAACATCGGGCTGGCCACCGCCGAGCGCCTGATCAGCGAGGGCGCGGCGGTACTGTTGGTCGACGTTCAGGAGGAAAAAGGCCGCGCCCAGGCCGAGCGCCTGATTGCGGACGGTGCCCGCGCCGCCTACCTTGACGCCGATCTGAGCGATCCGGAGGCACCGGAACGGATCATCGACACCGCCCTGGAAAACTTCGGCCGGCTGGACATCCTGGTCAACAACGCCGCGCCGATGCGGCCGTTGGTGCGGATCGCCGAAATCGAGGCTGCCGACTGGGACGAGCAGTTCAAGGTGATGATCGTTGCGACCCAGTTGCTGATCCGCCACGCCACCGAGCCGCTCTGCCGTCAGGAGGGTTCGGCGATCGTGAATGTGGCCTCGGTGCACGGTCTCATGGCGGCCGCCGATCGGACGATCTACGACACCTGCAAGCACGCCGTGATCGGGCTGACTCGGGTAGCGGCGGTCGACTTGGGCCCGCGCGGAGTGCGCGTAAACGCGCTCTGTCCCGGGCTGATCATTACCGACCGGATGATGGCGGCAATCGCCAACGAACCCGGGATCATGGAAACGTGGGGCCAGATCTACCCGCTGCGACGCGGCGGGCAGCCATCCGAGATGGCTGCGGTGATTTCCTTCCTGACCAGCGCGGACGCCTCGTACATGACCGGTTCGGTGGTGGTCGCCGACGGCGGGATGACCGCCCAGCTGCAGGAGAACGCGGCCTGGCACATGTTCGAGTGGGCGCGCAACTGCGGCCAGGGCGAACCGCTGCTGGACCGCCTTATCGACGAGAGCTTCGTCAACCGCGACTAGCCGAGTGACCGGCGCGATTCCCGGCTGCCGGCGCGGCGCGGTCCACCCAACCCTTTCGGTTACCAGCCAAAGCAGGAGTTGATCATGCCCAAGCCCCGCCACCGCCTGTCCTACCGTGTCGGCATGGGGACCGAGCGCGAACCCGGACGCGACTACGGGCCGCCGGCCGAAGCCAAGCGGGCCCGGGTTCACCAGGGACCGGTCGGATTGCGCCACTGGGACCGGGACCGAGCGTTCTATGGCTACACGCTGTTTTCCAGCGCGTTCGGCAACAGTCAGTACCTGGTGGACATGAACGGGCGCGTCGTGCACGAGTGGCCGGTGGTCCACTCGCAGTGGGCCGAGCTCGATGACGACGGGACCCTCTTCTGGGACAACTACTTCGGCGGGATCTTCGAATCCGACGTGGACGGAAACGTGACCTGGGGCTGGCACGGCCGAACCCACCACGACTTTCACCGCTACGGGGACGGTTCCATCCTGACGCTTTACCAGAAAGACCGCTGGCGGGAAGAAATCTTCGCGGGCGGCCCGATCCAGGACGACCTGCTCATCAAGCTGGACCGTGACACCCGCGTGCACTGGGAGTGGTGGCTTTCGGACCACGTTGACGAGCTCTGCGCGTTGAGCGGGTTGGAATTGCCGCAATTGCGCGCCGACTGGGCCCACACCAACACGATCACCGTTCTGCCCGATACGCCGGTGGGCCGGGCCGACGGGCGCTTCCGGGCCGGCAACTTCCTGCTCTCGCACCGCCAGCTGGATGTCGTTTCGGTGGTCGACCAGGACTCGCATGCGATCGTCTGGGCCTGGGGACTGGGCACCCTGGACGGCCAGCACCAGTCGCAGATGACGCCGGAAGGGAACATTCTGCTGTTTGACAACGGCACCCGGCGGGGCTGGTCCAGCGTGCGCGAATTCGACCCCCGCGATCCCGACAAAATGATCTGGGAATACTCCGACGGGGAGAATTTCTTCTCGCCGTTCCGGGCCGGCCAACAGCGCCTGCCCAACGGCAACACCCTTATCTGCGAATCCGACTGCGGGCACCTGTTCGAAGTAACCCGGTCGGGCGAGATTGTCTGGGACTACTACAGTCCCTTCTTCGGCGGCCAATACATAAACGTTTACCGCGCCACGCGCTACCCGCCCGAACACGTCGAGCCCTGGCTGGAGCCGGAAATCGTGGCCTATTCACGCCACGGCAGGCGCTGATCGCCGGGCCCGACCCTTCATCGGGCCGCGCCCCTGGCCGGCGATCCTTTACCTTTCGGTCCGGGCTTACCTTGATCGCGGTTGCTACAGCCACGCCGCCGCGATCGCCTTCCACGCCAGCTTCGCCATATTTCCCATGCTGCTGGCCCTGGCCGCGCTGCTGGCCACCTTCGACGAAAGCGGACAGGTCTACCGCCGCCTGCTGACCTTGGCCGAATCAAACCTGAATTTGGACCTTTCGATCCTGCCGGAGAATTCGGTTTTTTCGCCGGCCGGCACCCCGGCCGCCCTAGCCCTGGCCGCCGCGGCGCTCATCTGGACGGCGTTGCAGATAGTCAGCGCCGCGCGGCGCGGCCTGGAAGCGGCCTGGCGGGTGCCCAACCGATCGTTCCTGGCCGATTTCGGCGCCGAACTGGGCGGGTCGCTGGCCATGCTGGCCATCGCGATCCTGGCCGGCGGTCTGATCTCGCTGCTCGAGTTGCCGCGGCTGCTGATCGGCGAGGTATTCGGCCGCGGCGACATGGTGGCCGTCTTCGAGAGCTGGCTGTATCGGGGTCTGGTCGAAGTCCTCTCGGTGGCCTTGGCGTTCGCCGCCACCTGGGTGCTGTACCTGATCCTGGCGGGGCGTAGCTCGAACGCACGCACTTCGCTGCCGGGCGCAATTTTCTTCGCCGCCAGCATCCCGGTCCTAAAAATCGGCTTCTGGGCCTACTTCGAGTTGTTCGACCAATTCGAGGTCATCTACGGATCGATCGCCTCGTTCGTGGCGGTGCTCTTGTGGATATTCCTGATCGCGCACGTTTTCCTGCTCGGCGGGGTAATCAGCGAGGTCGCCAGCGGTTCTTCGCCGGTTGCGGAGAGGGCTTCCGGGGCGGGCGGTTCCTAGAATCTGATTCGCTTTCAAAAGTCTGATCCCACTGATATGGAAAAGGGGCGGTAGCCGTATGATCCAGACCAGCTCGCGAGTATTGGCGGCGGCCGACCCGCAGGCCGCTCTCTACAACTTCGTCGGCGGCGAATGGGTCGCGGCCTCGGCGGCCGAGAAGATCGTGGTCGAGAACCCCGCAACCGGGGTCCCGATCGCGGCCGTGCCCGATTCGAACCGCGACGACGTGGACGCCTGCGTGGCCGCCGCGCTTGATGCCTTCTCGCGCTGGCGCAAGGTGCCGGCAGTCGATCGCGCCCAGCACCTCTTCCGGTTCAAGCACCTGCTCGAGGAAGAATTCGAGGAGATTGCCCGAATCGTGACCCTGGAGCACGGCAAAACTTTGGCCGAATCGCGCGGCGAGGTGCGGCGGGCGATCGAAAACGTCGATGTGGCGGTCGGAGTGCCGACGATGATGCAGGGGCGCAACCTGGAGGATGTCGCCCGCGGGATCGACGAATACGCGGTCCGCCAGCCGCTGGGCGTGTTTGCCGCGATTGCCCCCTTCAACTTCCCGGCGATGGTGCCCTTCTGGTTCGTCCCCTACGCCATCGCCACCGGCAATTCGTTCATCGTCAAACCTTCCGAGCAGACACCGCTGTCGCAGGTTTTCCTGGCCGAACTGGCCGACCGGGCCGGGCTGCCGGGCGGAGTGCTCAGCATCCTCCACGGCGGGCGCCGCACCGGCGAGGCGCTGCTAGAGCATCCCGACGTCCAGGGAATCTCGTTCGTCGGCTCCACTCCGGTGGCGCGCTCGGTCTACCAATCCGGCACCGCCAACGGCAAGCGGGTGCAGGCCCAGGGCGGGGCCAAGAACTACATCGTGCTCATGCCCGACGCCGAGATGGAACCTTCGCTCGACAACATCCTCGAGTCGGCTTACGGCTGCGCCGGACAGCGCTGCCTCGCCGGATCGGTCGTGGTAGCGGTCGGCGACGCATACGAGGTGGCCCGCCGGCGACTGACCGAGAAGGCCGAGGCTCTGGTGGTCGGCGACGGCTTCGAGGATGAGACCGGCATGGGACCGGTGATCTCGGCGAAGAGCCGGGCGCGCATCCTCGAATACATCGACGCCGGAGTCCGCGAGGGAGCCGAGCTCCTGGTTGACGGGCGCGGCCAGGCGGTGGCCGGCCGCGACGGCGGACACTTTCTGGGCCCGACCCTGATGGCCGGGGTCAATCCCGACATGGTGGTGGCCAACGACGAGATCTTCGGCCCGGTGCTTTGCCTGATGCCGGCCGGCGATCTGGACGAGGCGATCGAGGTGATCGACCGGGTGCCATTCGGCAACATGGCCTGCATCTTCACCGGTTCCGGCAAGGCGGCGCGCCAGTTCTCGTCCGAGGTCCGCGCCGGCAACATCGGGGTCAACATCGGAGTCGCCGCGCCGATGGCGTTTTTCCACTTCGGCGGAATGAAGGACTCTTTCTTCGGCGACCTGCACGCCCAGGCCGAGGATTCGATACGCTTCTTCACCGAGGACAAGATCGTAGTCTCGCGCTGGTTCTAGCGCGGACCGGGCAAGTGCCTGCCCGGACCAACTAGTAGTAGGGAAAGAATCCGGCGATGAAACTGCGCGAGAACGTCTACCTGGTCGGCGGCGGCTACATGGGGATGGGGATCTCCTACGTCGGCGACTGTCACATCTACCTTTTGCACGACGGGAACGCGGGCGCGCTGATCGATGCCGGCTACGGGTTCGAACCCGAGCAGATCATGCAAAACATCCGCGTCGACGGGATCGACCCGGATTCGGTCGAATCGCTGATCCTCACCCATTGCCACGGCGACCATTCGGGCGGAGCGGCCTGGCTCATGGAAAACCTGGGCCTGCGGGCGATCGTTCCCGGCGGGACGCGGGCCTGGCTCGAGGAGGGGGACGAGGACGCGATCAACCTGACCAGGGCGCGCGCGGCGGGACGCTACCCGCCCGACTACCGCTTCCAGACTTTTCCGGTCGAGCGCGAAGTCGGCGCCGGCGACCGGATCGCGGTGGGGAACCTGGACCTGGAGGTTTTCGCAACTCCGGGACACGCCAACCCGCACAACGCCTATCTGCTGCGGGACGGGTCAGAGACCTTTCTTTTCTCCGGCGACCTGGTATTTGCAAACGGCGACGTGGTGCTCAATTTCGCTCCTGAGACTTCCCCCTGGCAGCTCGGCAACAGCCTCGGTCAGTTCCGCGACTTCGGTCTGACCGGGTTATTTCCGGGACATCACGGGATTTCGCTCAAGTACGGCCAGCAGCACATCGACGCGGCATTGGCCAAGTTCGACACCCTGACCGTGCCCCGCAACATGATGAGTTGACCGCGCCCGGCGGCACGCCAGAATCCGGCAGCGTGCGGAACTAGCCCTAGACGCTTGCCCCCCATAGCTCAGGGGAAAGAGCAGTGGTTTCCTAAACCATGCGCGCAGGTTCGAATCCTGCTGGGGGGACCTCATAGCGATGCCACTCGGGTCGGAGACGCCCGCGCCCTCGGGTTCGATCCGGGCGGAAGGACATCTCCGGCCGGATCCAAGCTCGGCAAACCCTCGGGCTAGGTAACGCGGACCGGGTGCGGGAGGGGTTGGTTGAACAGGTACCCCTTGGCGTTGAACGGCACTTCGGCAGGTTGGAAATTGCCCGCCGCATCGGTTGCCCGGGTCATGATCGAATGCTCGCCCGGGGTCGCGTTCCAGTAGAACTCGAATCGGGCCCACGAATAGTCCGGCTGCGAGTCGGTCAGCTCCGCCTCGAACCAATTGGCCCCGGAATCGGGACTCCATTGCACGCGCTCGATCGGGCCCATCGGGGATTGGGCGAATCCGCGCAAGCGGGTCCGGCCGGCGGCGAGCCGGGCCGGCCAGGGCAGCGCCAGGGCGCTCTTTATCACCTGGTCGTGGACCGGATCGCCTTGCGCCGGCGCGCGGGCCGGAAAGCGGTCGCCGATGAGCACGTAGGAGGTCGTGTTGGTACGGCCGAATATCGGTCGGCGCGCGACCTCGATCCGGCCGAGCCACTTGACGCTGGCGGCCCCCACCCAGCCCGGCACCAGGGCGCGCAGCGGAAAGCCGTGATCGCGCGGCAGCGGCTGCCCGTTAAGCGAGTAGGCCACCAGCGTGTCTGGATGCATCGCCTTCGCCATCGGCAGCACGTAGCGGAACCCCTGCTCGGGGGATTCCAGGTCAAGTCCCACCAGCTGGGCGCTCACCGCCCGGTCGCTGACGCCGGCCAGAGTGAGCACCTCGCGCAGCGGAGTCCCAGCCCATTCGCCATTACCGATGGCCCCGGTCATCCACTGCGTGCCGGAAGCCATTTGGCCGTTGATTAGATCGAACATCGCGCGGTGATTGCCGGCGCACTCCAAGTAGGCGGTTAGTTTGCGGACCGGCAGTTCGCGAATCTGATCGTAGGAGAGCTCCAAGGGCGTGCCGACCGCGTCGCCGGCAATCTGCAGCCGCCACTCGGACGCGGCCAGATCCAGACTGCGGGAGTTGTTGCGCACGAAGAATTGGTGCGCGGGCGTGATGAGGCCCTGCAGGCTCGCCAGCCGGGCCTCCAGGTTTTGCCCGTCGTGCTGAATGAACGGCGCCGGGTCCTTGAACCAGCCTTCGGGCGAGTCGGCGACGCCATCGGCGGGCGGCTCGGTATGTCGCGGCTGGGGATCGGATTGGCAGGCGGCAATCACTGCGGCGGCCCCGCCGATCGACAACAGCCGCAGGAACGAACGGCGACTCATCCCGTGCGCCCGCGCCAATTCCCACAATTGCCTGTGCCGACCGCCTCGTCGATTGTCAGATTGGACCTGGGGGCCTTCCGGCTTATGGAGCATCTGCCCTCGGCATGCTGTAGCCGACCCGCGGCTTGGTGAAGATGTATTTCGGATTGTCGGCGTCGTCGCCTAGTTTGTTGCGGATTGCGCTAATGGCGGTGCGCATCGGTCGAATGTCGGCGTCGCCGGAAGAGCCCCATACCCGCCGCAGCAGGTGCTGATAGGTGAGGATTCGACCCGGGTTGGCCGACAGCTCGGCCAGCAACTGGTACTGTTTCGGGGTCAGCTCGACCGGTTCCCCTTCAAGCGAAACGACCCTTTCCGCGTGGTCGATGACCAAGGCTCCCGCCTTATACGGGAATGGCGAAACGGCGGTAGTCCGCCTTTGCAACGCCGCCTTGATGCGCGCCACGATCTCGGTGGGCGAGAAGGGCTTAACCACGTAATCGTCGGCGCCCAATTCAAACGCCCTGGCAACGAGTTGGTCCTGGCCGTACGCGGACACGAATATCACCGGTATGTCGCTGAATTCCTTGATGCGCTTCATCAGTTCGGTGCCGTCGGTTCCGGAGAGCATCAAGTCCAGGAGCGCCAAGTGGGGGGAATGCTCCTCGGCGAGAAGGAGCGCGTTGTGCGGATCCCCGGTCGCCACGACCTCGTATCCCGATTTGACTAGGGCGTCACGAACGTATCTGAGCGCCTGGTTGTCGCTGTCGACGGCCAGGATGCGCACCGGTTCTCGATCCGAACCGCGGGCCGGCCGATGCGATGTCTCCGGAATCTGAGTCGGCGCAAATAAGCGCGGTTCGTTTACCGTCGGCAGTGTAAATGTAAAGCTGGCGCCCAACCCCGGCCCGGAGCTCTCGGCCCAAATCCGGCCGCCGTGCGCCTCCACTATGCCCTTGCAAACCGCCAGGCTCAGTCCGGTGTCGGGCATCTGCTTCTCGCCCCTGGTAAGGGAAAACTTGCGAAACAGGTGCGGCAAGCTTTCGCCCGCAATCCCGGTGCCCTCGTCTGCGACCGATACCAATACGTGCAGATCGCCCGGCGCCGCGCCGATCCTTATCGTGGACGACTGCGGCGAGTGCCTTACCGAGTTGGTCAGAAGGGTGTCGATCACTTGGGCAATTCGCGATCTGTCGGCCATCACCAGGGGCAGGTCCGGGTGGACCTCGGTTAGGAGGTCGTGCCGACTGTCGCCGGCGCGGAACCTCTGCTCCAGCTCCGCCAGCAGGGCGGCCAGGTCGGTCGGCACCGGGGCGATTGGCAGTGAACCCGTCTCGATGTGGGCCACGTCGAGCAAGTCGGCGATCAGCGCCCGAATCCGCTCCGACTGTTCGAGGATGATTTGATGAAACTGCCCGATCTCGGCCGGGTGCAGATCCGTCGACTCGTTCAGCAGGGTCGACGCCGAACCCCTGACCGCGGCCAGCGGCGTGCGCAGCTCGTGACTTACCCGCGCCAGGAATTCGGCCCGCATCCGCTCGAGCTCTTCCAGCGGCGACATGTCTTGCACGGTCACGACATATGTCTCGACCTCGCCGGTCCCGGAATGGGTCGGGGTCGCATTCACGAGGGCGGTCAGGTTCCGCCCGTCGGGCACCTGGAAGTACAACTCCTCGGCGCGGACCGTCTCCCCGGAGACCATCATCTGGGCGATTGGCACCTCATCCAGGGATACCTCCCGTCCGTCCGCGCGGCGGACCGTCAGCGTCTCCAAGAGGTGTTCCGGGGGCTCGCCGGGCGCGCAGAGGCCGTCCATGATGCGCACCGCCTCGCGATTGAAGGACAGCGGCTCGCCGGTGCCGGCATCGAATACGGCCACCCCCACCGGGCACGTGCTAATCAGCGTCTCCAAATCGGTCCTGGTTCGCTGCTCATCGCGATACCGGCGGGCGTTGGCGATTACCAGCGCCGCATGCGCGGCGAACATTACCAGGATTTCTTCGTCTTCCTCTGAAAACTCTTTCTCTTCGCGGTCGTGGCCCAGGTAAATGATTCCCGCCGACTCGCCCCGGTGCAGGATGGGCGCCGCAAGGCCGGACCAGACCCTCATCGGGAGGCGGCCGTCCAGGCTCGCCGAAGTCGCGTACTGGAAATAGTTATCCACGCGGATGGCGCCGGGGAGCCTCCTGAAGTGTTCGAATATCCGCTGACCGTCGGGGTGGGAGACTATCTGCCGGTGCTCGTCGTCACTGGTCCCGGACGTGAGCACGGCGTCCAGTCCGCCGGCCGCGTCGGTGGTGGCGATGACCCCGTAGCGGGCGTTGGCCAGGTAGCAGGCGCTGTCGATGACTTCCTGGAGGACGACGTTGAAATCAAGGCTTTCATTGATGCGCACGCTGGCTTGACTCAACCTGGTTAGCCGTTCGCGCATGGCCCGGATTTCGCCTTTGAGGGTTTCTTCGCGATTCACGTTTCATCCCTGGTTGGTCGCCTGCGCTAGGCGTGCCTGTTCAAAATCCCTGAACTTGCGTCCCTGACGAAGAGGGAGCAATGGGATTGATGGGATATCTTGACATGAATGTGACACGATTCGTATGAATTTGGACAGTTCTTGACGAAAAAGTTACACAGTGTTTAGAAAATGACACAAAGCTCCCAGTTTTGGACCGAGAACCGGTTGCTTTGACCGGTGGCGCGCACCTGGTCGGCGACCGCCAACTATGAGGGGGCCGGCGCGGACCGGGCCGTTGAATTCGGATCTGGGACGCGGTCTCTGTTGGGATTGCCTCGCCTGCCGCATGGCCCGCGGTGATAGTCGAGTCCTACCTAAATCACCGATTCAGGCTAGGACTCTGAATCCGCGCCGCCTCGGTTGCCTGAATCGCCTGACCCGTTCCCGAACAATCCCTGGCCCGCGCCTGCGCTGAATTGACAGGACCCGGCAGCTTGCGATCTCCGGATCACTTGGAGTGCCGACGGAGCGGTTGTTCGCTGTACATTGCGACATCTACTAGGTCGCACACCACGGGAGGATCCGTTTGGCGGCAGCGATTTCGATCCATGACGTATACGAAGCCCGCAAGCGGATTGGTCCATACATAACACGGACTCCGCTGCACCACTATGCGCAGCTCGACCAGTTGATCGGAGCTGAGGTCCACGTCAAGCATGAAAACCACCAGGCGATCGGGGTCTTCAAGATACGTGGCGCGCTCAACGTGATCGCTCAGCTTACCGATGAGGAAAAGCAGCGTGGCGTGGTCTGCGCCTCGACCGGTAATTTCGGACAGGGTATCGCCTACGCCGCCGCGGTGTTCGGCGTCCGGTCGACGGTGGTCGTGCCGGAAGGCGCCAATCCGGACAAATGTGCGTCGATGCGGCTGCTGGGGGCGGAGGTGGTGCACTTCGGCGCAAATTTCGATGCGTGCCGGGGGCTTTGTGAGCAGCTTGTCTCGACCGAGGGCCGTGTCTACATCCACTCGGCCGACGAGCCCAGGCTAATTCCCGGAGTCGCCACCCTGGCGCTGGAAATCATCGAAGACCTGCCGGAAGTCGAAGCAATCGTCGTGCCGGTTGGCGGGGGGAGCGGCGCGTGCGGCGCGTGCGTAGTCGCCGACGCCCTGAATCCCGATGTTCGCGTTATCGGAGTCCAGGCCGAAAAGGCTCCCGGAGCTTACCTGTCCTGGAAGTCCGGCGAGATCGTGGAAGCGAAGATGCAGACCATCGCCGAGGGGCTGTCGACGACCATGGGGTTCGAGTTGACGCAGGCGATCATGCGCAAATTGATGGACGAATTCGTACTTGTTTCGGAAGAGGAATTGGTCGGGGCGGTTGGCCTTTACCTGGAAACCACGCACAACCTGGCCGAACACGCCGGGGCCGCGCCCCTGGCGGCGGCCATAAAAATCAAGGACCGGTTGGCCGGCAAGAAGGACTCTCTACGGTTTGTCAAGTCCAATTTGGATGAGGCTGGAAAAGGG
>VXNJ01000020.1 GCA_009840625.1 Chloroflexota bacterium
TCCTCCGGCTCCCTCACCGTCTCCGACGGCACGGTGGCCATCACCGACGACGACGGAAAAACAGTAGATCCAAGCACACGGATACTGAAAGAAGCCACGCTCGTCCTTGAGGCAGTCGGCCTTGAGTCGGATTCGGCGTGGGTTGAAGGCTCGTGGCTGACGCTGCGCCTGACGATGTCGCAAGCGCAGGACTTCGAAGTGATCATCCCCATCGAAATCGCGCCCGACACCGCCGAATTCGAGCCGGCGGCCTGCGACATGATTCCCATCAGCGCCCACCTGGGCCCCGGTTTCGACAGCGGCGTGGATCGGGAGCTATACCAAAAGTGCGACTACGTGCCCCATCCGGAAATGCGGCACGGGCACGACGAAGACGGGAACGAGGTGATCGGCATCCGGGTTCCCGCCGGGGAGACCAAGTGGTTCGGCTCCATCGGGGCCAGGCAGGACGACGACCCCGACAACGAGACCCTGACTTTGGCGCTGTCTGCGGACCTCCCGGACAAGTTGACACCCGGCGACTCCGCCTCGCTGGCCCTGACCATCGTGGACGACCATTTCATGCCCCAGGTTTCCGTGGCCGACGCGCCGGGGGTCACCGAGGGGGACGACCCCGACGCCGCCACGGACCTGAGCTTCGCCGTCAGCCTCAGCGACTTCGCCGCCGGGTACGTCACGGCGCACTACGTCCTCGGAGGGACGGCCACGTCTCCCGCCGACTACCGGGACCCCGGCTCCGGCAGCGTCGTCATACCCGAGGGGTCGAAGACGGCGGACATCGTGATCCCCGTGGTGGGGGACCTGGTTGACGAGGCCGACGAGACCGTCACCGTGACCCTGACCGGCGCGACCAAGGGGACGGTGTCGCCGGACGAGTTCACGGCCACCGGCGTCATCACCGACGACGACGACGCGCCCACCACGGCCGCGCTGAGCGCGGACCCGGTCAGGGTGTTCGAGGGGGCCGGCCCGACGACCATCAGGGTAACCGCCACCCTGGGCGGAAGCGCCGCCTTCGACCGGGACACCGACGTCACCGTCAGCGTGGGCAAGGCCGCCGACGCCGCCGTGTCGGGCACCGACTACACCGCCGTGGACCCCTTCACCGTGACCATATCGGCTGGGGAGGCCACCGGGTCGGCGGAATTCGACCTGGATCCCACCGACGACGCCCTGGACGAGGCCGACGAGGCGCTGACCCTCACCGGGACGGCGGCGGGACTCACGGTGGCGGACACCGCCGTCAGCATCGCCGACGGCGACGACGCCCCGGTTCTTTCCATCGCCGGCGGGAGCGCGACCGAGGGGAGCGTCGTCCGGTTCACCGTCACGCTGACGCCAGCCTCCTCCCAGGACGTGACGGCGCGCTGGCAGACCGCCGCCGACGTCCAGGGTTCCCGCCCGGCCACGGCGGACGTGGACTACACGGCGGTGAGCCCGGCCCGGACGCTGATCATCGCCGCGGGCGAGACCTCCGCCGTGGTGGCGGTGGCGACCCTCCAGGACGCCGTGGCCGAGGGCAGCGAGACCTTCCTGGCGACGCTCTCCGACCCGGTCAACGCCACCCTGTCTCCCACTGCCTCCCAGGCGGTGGGAACCATCGACGACGACGACGCGGCCCCCACCGGAGCCAGCCTGAGCGCCAGCCCGGCCAGCGTGGGCGAGGCCGACGGGGCCACGGAGATCACGGTGACGGCCACCCTGGACGGCAGCGTCGCCTTCGCCGGAGACACCGGCGTCACGGTCAGCGTGGGCCAGGCCGGGGATTCGGCGGCGTCGGGTACGGACTACGCCGCCGTGGACGACTTCACCGTCACCATTGCGGCGGGACAACAGAGCGGCCAGGGAACGTTCTCGCTGTCGCCCACGGACGACGCGCGGTACGAAGGGGCGGAGACCCTCACGCTGACGGGCGCGGCCTCGGGACTGACCGTATCCGGCGCCGCCGTGACCATCACCGACGACGACCCCCTGCCGCAGGTCACGCTGATCCTGACTCCCGGCAGCATTTCGGAGAGCGCCGGAAGCGCCGGCGCCAGCTACGTGACCGCCCAACTGAGCCAGTCCCTGCCTCAGGACGTCTCCCTCAGCGTATCCGCCCAGCCGGTGGCGCCGGCCACTGCGGACCATTTCGTCCTGAGCTCGAACCGGGTTCTCACCATCGGGGCGGGCAAGACCGCCAGCTCGGGCGTAGTGACCATAACGGCCGTGGACGACGCCGTTGACGGCCCGGACCGGCAGGTGTCCGTGGCCGCTTCGCTGGTTGAAGCCGCGCCCGTCCAGCCGCCCGTCATACAGACGCTGACCATCGTGGACGACGACTTCACCGGCCCGGCCGACGCCACGGCGAGCTTCGAGAGAACTTCCTACGTCCTCGAGGAGGACGATTCCGACGGGATCGAGGTGGCCGTCATCCTGGACCAGGCCGTCCCGTCGGAGGTGAAGGTCCGGGTGCAGCTGCATTCCGCCAGCGCCGTCGTCGGCCGCCAGGGGGACGTGTGGGCGCGCTCCGAAGAGGTCGCCTTCGCCCCCGGGGAAACCCGGAAGACCGTCACCCTGTTCCCGGTGGACAACAACATAGTCGAACCGGAGGAGAGCCTGACCCTCTCCCTGGTGGCCGTATTGGGCCGGGTGGCCACGGGCCCCAGCGCGACCGTCACCCTGGCCGACGACGACCAGGCCGTGGTCCATATCATCGGCGGCACGCCTCAGGTGGAGGAGGGAAGCCAGGGAACCATCCAGATCTCCATGAGCAAGCCCCACCAGGAGGACGTGGCCATGGACTGCGTGGTGGACGGCACCGCCACCCCGGGAGAGGACTACGCGACCCTGCCCCACCGGATCGTCATCCCGGCAGGGAGCCAGAAGCTCACGGTCACGGTGGAGACGATGGACGACGACGTTGCCGAGGACACCGAGACCTTCGTGTTCATCATCGCCAATCCCGTCGGCGACGGCGTGACCATTGCGCCCGACCGGTCCCGGCACACCATGAACATCATGGACGACGACCAGGGAACTCCGCCGGAAATTAGCATCACGGCGGGCAGCGGCATCACCGAGGGCGGCGACGCCAGCTTCACCGTAACCGCCAGCCCGGCGCCTGCCGC